>CADCQC010000305.1 GCA_902803455.1 uncultured Prevotellaceae bacterium | reverse complement strand
CGATTTCGCCACGCTTGTTCTGGGGCAAATCTACTCCAACAATTCTTATTGCCATTTTTACTTTAAAAGATAATTAAAAAAATTGATAACTTTCTTTGTACTGACGCAACGCTGCGTCGACACCTGAATTATCCCTGACGCAATTTATACTTAGGATTCTTCTTGTTGATCACAAAGAGGCGGCCTTTACGGCGCACGATCTTGCAATCAGGTGTGCGTTTCTTCAATGATGCTCTCGTCTTCATATATCAAAAATTATTTGTATCTAAAAACTATCCTACCTTTTGTCAGGTCATAAGGACTCATCTCAACCTTTACCTTATCACCAGGCAAGATTTTGATGTAGTGCATTCTCATCTTGCCCGAGATATGGGCGGTGATGGGACATCCGTTCTCTAACTCGACACGGAACATGGCGTTGGAGAGGGCCTCCACAATCGTTCCGTCTTGCTCAATAGCGTTCTGCTTTGCCATAAAATCAGTTGATATTATCTACTAATGAATCTATCTCTTCAAAGGATGACAAGATATCGGCATGACCTCTTCTGACCGCGATGGTATGCTCGAAATGCGCTGCCGGCTGACCGTCACGTGTACGGATCGTCCATCGGTCGGGATCCATATAGATCTCACGGCTGCCCATCGTGATCATGGGTTCGATGGCGATGCACATGGCTGCCTTCAGCCTTTTTCCGTTACCGCGCTTACCATAATTGGGAACCATAGGATCCTCATGCATTTTGCGTCCGATTCCATGTCCCGTCAGCTCTCTTACGACACCATAGCCCTCTGCCTCACATAATTCTTGCACAGTGGCACCGATGTCGCCCAGATGGTTGCCCTCGACAGCAACGTTGATGGCCTCATAGAGCGCCTGCCGCGTGACCGCCAAGAGCCGTCGTTTTGCCTCGTCGACCTCACCTACACAGAAAGTGTAGCAAGAATCCCCGTTGAATCCGTCCAGTAGTGCTCCACAATCCACAGAGATGATATCACCCTCACGAAGGACGGTTTTCTCATCAGGAATTCCGTGCACGACGACATCGTTGACCGATGTACAGATATTGGCAGGGAAAGGAGGTCCATAGGGGTTGGGGAAATCCTTGAACGTAGGCACGGCGCCATGATCACGGATAAACTCACCAGCGATCTTATCGAGCTGAGAGGTGGTAACCCCAGGTTTGATATGCTTAGCTAATTCGGCGAGCGTCCGGCTTACCAGCCGGTTAGCCCGCCTCATCAGCTCAATTTCATCCTCTGTCTTCAGAAAGATACTCATCTGCAGACATCAATAGGCGGCGACTCCATTGGAGCGTGTATGCCCGGAGTTAAGCAGTCCATCATAATGACGCATCATGAGATGGCTCTGTATCTGCTGGATGGTGTCGATGACCACACCCACGAGAATGAGGAGCGAGGTACCTCCGAAGAACTGTGCAAACCCTTGTTGCACATTGAGCAGACCAGCGAGAGCTGGCATGACAGCAATGAATGCGATAAAGAGTGAGCCAGGGAAGGTGATGCGTGACATGATGGTCTCAATGTAGTCGGCAGTCGGCTTACCAGGTTTCACACCAGGAATGAATCCGTTGTTGCGCTTCATATCCTCTGCCATCTGGGTAGGATTGAGCGTGATCGCTGTATAGAAATAGGTGAAAGCGATGATGAGAATCGCGAAGATCACGTTATACAGCAAGCTCGTATGATCCATCAGCGACCTCATGATATAATTGGTACTGTTGGTGGAATACTGAACCAGAGCCAAGGGGATAAACATCAATGCCTGAGCAAAGATGATCGGCATCACATTGGCAGCAAAGAGCTTCAACGGAATATACTGGCGTGCCACGCTGCGAGTTCTGTTGCCTTGCACTCTACGTGCATATTCCACAGGAACTTTGCGCACAGCCTGCGTGAGAAGGATGGCCGCACATACGACCGCAAAGAGAATCAACAGCTCGATGATGAACATCACGAGTCCACCGCCTGCGATGGCAGTGAAACGTGAGGTCAACTCCTGCATGAACGCACTCGGCAGTCGAGCGATGATTCCGATCATAATGATGAGCGAGATACCGTTGCCCACACCCTTGTCTGTGATACGCTCACCGAGCCACAGGATGAACATACTACCTGCGGCAAGAATGATGAGGCCAGTCCACATGAACCAGTTCCATGAAATAGCGGAGTTGAGCGCGCCAGCAGACTGCATCTTCAAATTGATAAGATAAGAAGGTGCCTGGAAGACCAGAATGGCAACGGTGAGCACACGCGTATACCACATGATTTTCTTACGTCCGCTCTCACCCTCACGCTGCATTTTCTGGAAATAAGGCACAGCCACGGCAAGAAGCTGCATCACGATAGATGCGGAGATATAAGGCATGATTCCCAATGCGAACATCGAGGCATTGGAGAATGCTCCACCGGAGAACATGTCGAGCAGCGACATAAGTCCGCCCTCGGTCTGTTGCTGCAGATTTTCCAACTTGCTCGGGTCGATGCCTGGCAGCACGACAAACGAGCCAAAACGGTAAATTGCCGTGAACAGGATGGTGATGAGGACACGCTGACGCAAGTCCTCCACCTTCCAAATGTTCTTCAGTGTCTCAAAAAACTTTTTCATTTACTTAGATGATTGTTGTGTTACCACCAACTGCCTTGATAGCCTCCTCGGCAGTCTTAGAGAAAGCATGTGCCTCGACATCCACCTTCACGGTCAGCTCACCACCAGCAAGCACTTTGACAAGCTCTTTGCCATTGGTCAGTCCGGCAGCCTTCAACTCGTCAATGCCAATTTTGGCGAGACCCTTCTCCTCAGCAAGTCTTTGAAGAGTAGAGAGATTGACTGCGAAATACTCCTTGTGATTGATGTTTTTGAATCCAGCCTTCGGCACACGGCGCTGGAGTGGCATCTGACCACCCTCAAAGCCGATTTTTCTCTTATAACCCGAACGTGCCTTGGCACCCTTATGACCACGTGTAGAAGTACCCCCGAGTCCTGAACCAGTACCACGGCCGATACGACGGCGTGAATGAGTGGAGCCTTGAGCGGGTTTTAAAGTATGTAATTTCATAAGTCTGTACTGTTTTACTGATTGATTATTCAACTATGGTCACCAGATGATGCACCTTGCGGATCATGCCACGGATGGCAGGAGTATCCTCCTTTTCCACGACCTGTGAGATCTTATGGAGTCCAAGTGCATGGAGCGTACGCTTCTGGTCGATAGGGTAACCGATTTTACTCTTAATCTGTTTGATCTTTATTGTTGCCATATCAAAACCTCCTTATCCTCTAAATACTTTTTGCATGGAAATACCACGGTCGTGAGCCACAGTGTAAGCATCACGCACCTCACAGAGAGCAGCGATAGTAGCCTTCACGAGGTTATGGGGATTGGATGAGCCTTTTGACTTAGCCAGCACGTCGGTAATACCGACACTCTCGAGCACGGCACGCATAGCACCACCAGCCACCATTCCTGTACCAGGAGCAGCAGGCTTGAGGAACACTCTAGCGCCACCGAAAGCCATTTCAATCTCATGAGGAATCGTGCCTTTGAGCACAGGCACCTTGACCAGGTTCTTCTTGGCAGCCTCGACACCTTTGGCGATAGCAGCAGTCACCTCACCAGCCTTACCGAGTCCCCATCCGATGATACCATTACCATCGCCAACGACGACAATGGCAGCGAATGTGAAAGTACGACCGCCCTTTGTCACCTTTGTGACACGGTTGATAGCAACGAGGCGGTCCTTCAACTCTGCGTCACCGATATTTTTTACTCTATTAATTGCCATAATCGCTTAGAAATTAAGTCCACCTTTACGGGCTGCGTCAGCCAGTTGCTTCACTCTTCCATGGTAGAGATAACCATTGCGGTCGAAAACCACGGCTGTAATGCCGGCGGCTTTAGCCTTCTCTGCAATCATCTCACCCACCTTCTCAGCCTGCTCAGCCTTGGACATCTTTCCGAGTCCTGCTGAGGAAGCAGACACGAGGGTTCTGCCTTTTGGATAGTAAGACACAGCCACCTTGCGCTTGGGGTGCTTTTTCTCCACCATGGTGGTGAAAGGCTTCTCAGTGTTGTACCATGAGTCATCGATAATCTGCACGTAGATGCCCTTATTGCTGCGGAACACAGTCATGCGGGGACGCTCAGCAGTGCCATTGACCCTTTTGCGAATTCTGTATTTGATCTTGATTCGTCTTTCTACTTTTTTAGTTGTCATAGTCGTAAATTGTTAAAGTTACTTGGCAGAAGCCGATTTACCAGACTTCCTGCGGATGACCTCACCCTTGAACAGGATACCCTTACCTTTATAAGGTTCAGGTTTGCGGAAAGAGCGAATTTTTGCACAGATGAGTCCGAGCAACTGTTTGTCGCAAGACTCCAGATTGATGATAGGATTCTGATTTCTCTCAGATTTGGTCTCCACCTTGACCTCAGGCGGGAGCATGAGGAAAATGGGGTGTGTATAACCGAGAGCGAACTCGAGCAGGTTGCCCTGGTTGGACACGCGGTAACCCACGCCCACGAGTTCAAGTGTTTTCTGGAATCCCTGGCTCACGCCAACCACCATATTGTTGACAAGTGCGCGATACAAGCCATGGTAAGCCTGCTTTTGCTTGATAGTAACGGGACTGTCCTCATTGATGGAGAAAGTCATCTCCCCATTCTCGATAGTCACGTTGACAGAAGGATCCACCTGTTGTGAGAGGGTACCTTTAGGACCTTTCACGGTGATGAGGTTATTTTCGTTTTTGATCTCCACACCAGCAGGGATGGTGATGGGCAATTTACCTATTCTTGACATATTGCTTTCCTCCCTGAATTAATAGACGTAGCAAAGGACCTCGCCGCCGATTTTGAGTTCGGCAGCCTCCTTGTCGGTCATGACACCTTGGGATGTGGATAAGATGGCGATACCCAACCCGTTGATAACTCTCGGCATGTTTTTATAACCCGTATACTTACGAAGACCAGGAGTGGAAACTCTCTGGAGCTTCTTGATGGCATTGGCCTTGGTGGCCGGGTCATACTTCAAAGCGACCTTGATGGTGCCTTGAGGACCATCCTCAATGAACTTGTAATTGAGGATGTATCCTTTCTCGAAGAGGATTTTTGTGATTTCCTTCTTCAAGTTTGAGGCAGGAACCTCCACAACACGGTGATGAGCCATGATTGCGTTTCTGAGCCTCGTCAGATAATCTGCTATTGGATCTGTCATAAAATAAAAGTTTAATTAATCGGGCCTCCCCCGACAATATTAAAAATTAAAAAAGAAAGTCTTTTACCAGCTTGCCTTCTTCACGCCTGGAATAAGTCCTGCGGAAGCCATTTCGCGGAATTGGATACGCGAGAGTCCAAACTGCCTGATATATCCTTTTGGACGACCGGTGATTTTGCAGCGGTTGTGCAGGCGGATAGGATTGGCGTTGCGTGGGATGCTCTGCAACTTCCTGGCAGCCTCATAAGCCTCAGCGGGATCGTCGGTGGTGGCGATGATTTTTTTCAGCGCTGCGCGCTTCTCTGCATACTTAGCCACGAGACGTGCTCTCTTGACCTCGCGGGCCTTCATTGATTCCTTTGCCATGTGTTATGCGTTTTTAGCGTTTTTGAATGGAAGTCCAAATCCTTTAAGGAGTGCGAATCCCTCCTCGTCGGTATTGGCAGATGTGACGAAAGTGATGTTCATACCCTGGATGCGCTCGATGGTGTCGAGGTTGATCTCCGGGAAGATAATCTGCTCCTCGATTCCGAGGGTGTAGTTGCCACGTCCGTCAAACTTGGTCTCGATGCCCTTGAAGTCACGGATACGAGGCAGAGCCACTCTGACGAGTTTCTCAAGGAACTCATACATCCGCTCCCGGCGAAGTGTCACCATCACGCCGTTAGGCATTTTTTTACGGAGTTTGAAGTTGGCGATATCCTTTTTGGAATAAGTAGCCACAGCCTTCTGTCCAGTAATGGTGGTAAGCTCATTCACTGCCACATCGATGATTTTCTTCTCCTGTGTGGCATCTCCGAGGCCCTGGTTGATCACGATTTTCTTGAGAACAGGAATCTGCATGGGTGAAGTGTAGTTGAACTGCTTCATCAGTGCAGGTGCGATGACCTCGACGTATTGTTTCTTTAACTGTGCTGTATTCATTATTTGATCTCCTCCCCAGATTTTTTAGCGATACGAACTTTCTTGCCGTCGGCGTTGACCTTGATGCCGATTCGCGTTGGTTTCCCGCTCTTCGGGTCAATGAGGCTCAGGTTGGAGATATGGATGGGAGCCTCCACCTTGACGAATCCACCGTTAGGATTCTTGGCGGTCGGTTTGGAGCTCTTGGTGACGATGTTGACACCCTCGACGATAGCCTTTTGCTCTTTGATAAGCATCCTGAGCACCTTGCCGGTCTTGCCCTTAGACTTTCCTGTGAGGACAATCACCGTGTCGCCTTTTTTGATATGTAACTTTGTCATGAGTATACTACATTTAAGATGTGATTAAAGAACCTCGGGTGCGAGTGAGACCACCTTCAGGTTGACGGCGCGCAGTTCACGGGCGACAGGACCGAAGATACGGCTTCCGCGGAGCTCACCAGCATTGTTGAGGAGCACGCAGGCATTGTCGTCGAAACGGATATAAGAACCATCAGCACGACGGATCTCTTTCTTTGTGCGCACGATAAGAGCCTTTGAGACAGCGCCTTTCTTCAGGTCGCTAGACGGGATGACATTTTTGACAGCCACGACGATGATGTCGCCGACACTTGCATAACGGCGGCGTGTGCCACCCAGCACCCGGATGCAGAGAGCCTCGCGGGCACCGCTGTTGTCACATACTGTAAGTCTTGATTCAGCCTGTATCATGATTACTTAGCTTTTTCGATTATTTGTACAAGTCTCCATCTCTTGGTCTTGCTCAAGGGACGGGTTTCCATAATGAGCACTGTATCGCCTACATTTGCCTCATTTTTCTCATCATGTGCATGATACTTTTTCGTTTTCTGCACAAACTTTCCATAGATAGGGTGCATCTCTTTGAACTTTGCTGCAATAACAATGGTTTTATCCATTTTGTTGCTGATTACCACACCCTGTCTTGTCTTTCTTAAATTTCTTGTTTCCATCTGGGCCATTGTTATTTGTTAAGTTCTCTCTGACGAAGTACTGTCTTCATACGTGCTATGTCACGACGCACCAACTTAATCTGTGATGGATTCTCCAGAGGTGTGATAGCGTGGTTGAGCTTCATTTTCTGCAGCTGCTCAACGGTGGCCTCCAGTCGCTCTACCAAGTCCTGAGTGGTGAGCTCATTTATTTCATTAATCTTCATAGTTTATGCGTTTTTATCAAAATCACGTCTTACAACAAACTTAGTTTTCACGGGCAGTTTCTGTGCAGCAAGGCGGAGAGCCTCTTTTGCGATGTCAAAACTGACGCCCTCTACTTCGAAGAGGATGCGTCCTG
>CADCQC010000304.1 GCA_902803455.1 uncultured Prevotellaceae bacterium | reverse complement strand
TTCTTTCATTGATTGTGCCCCATTTAGGCATAAAGGTGCGTATCTCATATCCCTGCTCCTGCATGAGCTGAGGAAGAGTTTGTCCGAGGACGGCGATATCGCTTTCGGGCACGTAGGGAGTAATCTCTTGATTGACGAATAGGATCTTCTTCGACATTTTTTTGGTATTTGTTTTGCCTGTTGAAAAATAGTAAGACGATGGACAAAAGCCCTTTTGTCTTCCAATGTGCAAAGTTACGAAAAAAAACTCACTTTTACCGTCATTTTTGGTTAATTAAGGTTATCAAGGGGCATTTTGAGCCTATTTTTCCCCTTTGTCAAGGGATAATAAACATCATTCCACCTCGACCATTGTGTCCAGACGTATGTCCTGTGAAGACGCCCCAATCATGACATGGAAGGATCCTGGTTCGACACACCACTTCATGTGGGAGTCCACCAAAGCCCAATCATCCTCATCGAGCAAGAAAGAGATTTTCTTTGTCGCTCCCTTGGGGATGAACACCCTCTCAAAACGCTTCAATTGCCTGACAGGTCTGACAGTAGATGCCACTTCATCATGCAGATACAGTTGGGCCACCTCTTCACCGTCATATTCACCGTCATTGGTCACATCAAAAGAAATCTCATATTGTCTACCCCCCTTCCTCTTTGTCTCCAGACGGCTATACGTGAAATGCGTATAACTCAATCCATAACCAAAGGGATAGAGCGGTTGTGCCGTCATGTCGGCGTAATCCTGAGGCAGAGGAGATTTTCTATTGTAATAGACGGGCAACTGTCCCACATCCATTGGTACGGAAATGGGCAATCTGCCAGCAGGATTGTAGTCACCAAAGAGCACGTCGGCCACGGCAAGTCCCCCTTCCTGTCCAGGATAATAAGCCGTCAGGAGCGCGTCAGCCTGTTGTGCCGCCCAATTTTTGTTGAGCGGTCTTCCTTCCAGATACACGACCACCATGGGTTTTCCTGTCTGCCGTATGGCCTCCAGCAACTGCTGCTGATGTCCGAGCAAGTCGAGAGAAGCCCTGTCGAAGCCCTCACCACATTCCATGTCGCTCATCGATTCTCCAGTCATCTCAGCCGCCCCTGTCTCCTGGTAACTCGTCTTGAAATCACGTGCGCTGGACCCGCCCACGACGACAATGACCACATCAGCGTCACGGGCAGCCACGACAGCTGCAGAGAGATCCGTGTTTGAAGTGTCTCTGACAGCACATCCTTTCACAAAAGTCACCTGTGTATCTGGCAGTTTGGCACGTATGCCATCAAGGACAGTCTTCACCCTGCCGGCCTCTTGCGGAGCGGTATAGTCACCCAACTGGTTGTAAGGAGAATCGGCATTGGGCCCTACGACAGCCACCTTGACCGATTGATTGAGCGGCAACAGTCTGTTCTCATTTTTCAGGAGCGTGACAGATGCCCTGGCCACGTCTAAAGCCACCTGTCGGGAAGCCTCATTTCCCACTTCCCGTGCCGCTTTCACCTCCACATAAGGATGGTCGAAAAGGCCCATCTCAAATTTCATTCTCAGAACCCTTGCCACGGCAGTGTCGAGTTGGGCTTCTGAAACAACCCCTTTCTCCAAAGCCTTTCCCAGTTGGGCGAAGCCCAGTGCCCCCAAATCGACATCCACCCCCGCTTTCAGCGCCATGCTCCCTGCCTCATCGACAGTGGCCGCCACCTGATGTGTGTTACAGATGCCATTGATGCTATAGAGGTCGGAGACAACGAATCCCCTGAATCCCCATTGCTTTCTGAGAACCTGATCAAGTAAGAACTCATTACACGTAGAAGGCACGCCATCGATGCTGTTGTAAGAAGTCATCACAGACAGTGCGCCAGCATCCACCGCTTTTTTAAACGGCCATGCGAAATTCTCCATGAGATCACGCAGACCGGCCACCGTCGGGCCACCATTATGACCGCCCTCGGTCGTTCCATAGGCCACGAAATGCTTTGGTGTGACCACCGTACTAAACGGCTGTCGGATGCGTCCTCCGCCCATTCCTCTGATCAGCGCGCAGGCCATCTCCGCTGTCAGCACCGGGTCCTCCCCCATCGACTCCTCGACACGCGACCATCGCGGATCTCTTGAAAGATCCATCACCGGTCCGTAACTGACATGTGCCCCTTGTAGGCGCACCTCCTTCGCGATGATGCGTCCGACCTTCTCCATCAGCACAGGCGACCAGGTGGCCGCCATCCCCAATCCTGTAGGAAACACGGTGGATCCGATGGCCATGTGCCCATGCGGAGCCTCCTCTGCCAAGAAGAGCGGAATGCCCAAGCGTGAATGTTGCATGACATAGCGTTGCATGTCGTTGCTGCATGAGGCCGCCAACTCAGGATAAAGTCCCGTGTCCAACGACTTCTGTGTCCATGGGTCAGCACGAAAGGTTGCCCATAGCATGCCGACATGCCCGTCAATGACGTCCTTTTTGAATTGTTCGGTCAACCTGACCGACTTCCCGTCTCTCTGATGGTAGTTCCATGCCATCGTGCACCTCAGTTGCCCCACCTTTTCCTCCGTTGTCATGCGGGCGAGCAAATCCGCCACACGCGTTTCTATGGGCAACGAAGCATCACGATAAGGCCATCTGGTCTGGGCAACAGTCATCACGACGAACGAGCAGAACACCATCAAAATGACGAGCACCCTTCTCATAATCATCTAATAATCATCCGACGAAGATGGGAATGGTCAAGTCAGAAAGACCACTTGAGCGCCACCGTGGGAATCACCCACGCTCTGTTGTTTTGGCCCCATTTGTCAAAGATAAAATTATTGCTGATCTCCAACTCAGAGCCCACACTCAGATTAAAGCCCTCACATCCTTTCAAGGCGTTGAAGTTGAACCAGAACTGCGGTTCAGACACAAGGATCCAATTACCTTTTACGCTTGCGTCATACCAACAATCCAAGAACCCGGTGAAGGAAAACATCCGATCTGCGAAATGCATTCCCCAGACCATGGTCGCTTGGAAACTATTGAAAGGTTTGTTCCAAGGATTCTGTCCTTTGAAATAATACTTATATAAGGCCTGTACGGATAACGTGCGTGTAAAATCACCGTTGGCCCAGTTCCATGCCGGTCCTAAGAGGAACGCATGCTGAAAGCGGGTGGCATTTGCCGTATTTTTGTTTGAGGTCAATCCCCCATCATATTCAATATGCGCCGCCCACGGGCTTCCCTTTTTCCAACTCAACTCCCTGGCGAATTCCCAATAGGCGCCCGCCACACCATCGCTATAATAGTCCAAGTCGACGAAAAAGAAGGTGTTGCCCCATTGATCAGGTTTAAACAGTTCAACGGTAGTCGTCACGCGAGGCCTTTCACTCAAGCGGTCACTCAGCACATGTCCCCAATCCTTATGCACTTGCACATTTTGTGCAGATAAGCCAACAGCACAGAAGAGGAAATAAATAAATATAATTTTTCTCATCATCACAAAATAGATGTATCAGTATGATTACCACAAGAGATCACGAATCAGAAGCATAGCACTCCTCTGCTGTTCGTTCAACGATCCCTGTCTCATCAGATTTTTTTGTTGCGACAGCCACTGAGCCAAGTTCACCTCAACGGTAAACATCTCCAGCGGCTCACGTCCGTTCTTTTCCACAAACGCTTTGACCGCTTGCCACCGGTTCTCCCAATCAGCCACTACCTGCTCGTCCTGAATGGGTACCACCACCTCTTCCTTCAGTGGATCTTCTTGAGGTTGCTCTTCTTGAGGTTGTTCCTCCTGCAACAGTTCTTCCTTCAGAAGTTCCTCTGCTGGCGTCTCAACAGATGGCATCAGACCCTCATACGGTGTGGATACCTTTTCCGTATCCTCCACCTCCATGATTAAGGCAGGAGACGCATTCAACAAGGAATCGCATTTGGCGATCAATTGAGAGAAAGCTTCCCGTTTCCGTGGCAGCCAATTATTCTCTCCCTCCCATTCCTTTCTCTTTCTGAGGAACCACGCCGCCAGGCGCCGTTCCTCGTCGCCACCTTTCACAGAAGGCGCTTTGCCATGAGTCTCGATAAAGTTCTCGTAGGCCTCCAGGTCACCTTCAAAAGAATGCCTTGCAGGCTGGCTCTCTTCAGGATCATATTCCCTGCCTACCAAACCATAGAATCCCAATCCCAGTTTTCTGAAGAGCGACTTTCCGATGGATACGACAGAAGACAAGTCATTTTTGGAGAACTGTTTGTTGTATTCATATTGTGACAAAACCGCCACGATCTCCTCTCCTTTCATCGGTCTGTCGGCCTCATCAAGAACGGCATACACGATATCCGCATTACTGCCGAAATAGGGCAAGTCCCATTCTCTGAGCGCATAACACCCTTTCTTGCCGCTGCCCTGAAACCTGGGATCCTTGTTGAGTGCCAAGGAAACAGACGCCCTGACATATCTCCTTCCGTCACCGGAATTGATGCATGACGTCAGATCATCAAGCATCATAGGTTTCTTGCTGTTTTCCAGTATAATATACAGTCTGTCGGCCAATGTCTTATCTTTGGCTTTTTGAATCACAACACCATAAGGTTTTCCTTCCTCAGTCTCCAAAGACAATTCATCCACCAAAATCCTGACGAAAGCCGCTGTCAGACGAAGCACCAGATCTTCATCTACGGTATCATCCAGCACCTCTTTGACAAATGACAGCACATCCACCGACTGTATCTCGGTACTGTTTCTGACCAGATCGTCACGGAATCGCCACATCTGTTTCTGGAAATCGAAGACAGCTGCCCATTCCTTTGGCACAAGATAAGCGTTTTTCCACCGCTCGTCGACAGCCGCTCCAAAACTCCTTGGGTATCCACCCAAAGAGGCATAGTTACCGGCCATCAGTTTACCCAAAATAGCGATGACACATACAGGGGTCATCAGCAGCTGTTCCTCTGCTATCAACTGTGATATGCCCTCATTGTCAGCGGCGATAAACTCATCATGGATGACATCCTCCAGATAGGTGCAGTTTTTCTTATCAGCGAACAATCCGAGGAAGAAACTGCCCAAAGGTTCTGCCGATCCATCCTTGTCGAAAAGCGCATCAAAGATGGTGTTGGAATATGTGGTGATGGTGAAGGAAGACTTTTTGATTTTCTCCAAATCAATGTCGACCTTTCCCCCAAAGATATCATATCTCTGCAAGAATGCTTTGACGACCTGCGTATCCTTTTTTTCAATCAGCCATTTCTGGATCAGATACAACAAAGGCAGATGTCCATTTTTGATGAAATAATCCATGACAAACGCATCATCGTCAAGCAGTCCTCCAGCCTGGTAATAGTATAACCTGTATTCCACAGGGACCTGTTTCTCACGCACCAGTTGCAATTCATTTTTGATCACGTCTTTCACCTGTGCCACCTGCTGCATGGTCGCCTCTCCCACCTCATTGAGCATCAAGATACGCTCATCCTCCTCGAGGAGATAATCTCTCACAAAGATGGAGATCGGTATGGAGAAGAGCACATTGGCTATCTTCGTGGAAGTGCGCTCATGGGTGGACTGCAGTTTTCTGAGTACATTTTTATAGGCCACCTCCAGCAATTGTGTCTCCTTCGGAGATAGCGAGGCCATCAGCTGCTCTCCATCAGAAACCTGAGGCTCAAACTCAGGGAAGAGTGATGCCGACATCGGAAGATTATCTGTTTGAGAGAACTCAGCCAACAGGATGCTGATTTCCCTCATTCCGCTTGTTCCGGCCCTAAAAAGCCGTGACAGCCCACTCTCATATCTTTTCAGATCAAAGGCCGTTCTCATTCTGGCCCGGACCAATGTGTTGTATGTTTTTTTAGATATCTTTCCACTTGAGAACAAGTCCTCAACAGAAATAGATTTCATTTGTTGTTCAGTCATGTTTTAATCTGTATATTGATGATTTTGACCACTCAGACGAAGATGTTGGGATAAAAAAGACAATGCTATCGCACTCTGCAAAGATAAAGAAAAACTTACCAAAGCGCAAGCGGACGGACCGCTAATTTTGGCGTCCAACTTATTTTTTTTCATTTTTTAACCCCAAAATGCTATGCATCAGGAGCGAGTCCACCTTTTTGTCAGCAGATAACGAACAAAAAGCAGCTGAAGTACCGCTTCCACGGCAACTACAGCTGCTTATCAACCATTAATCTTATGAAAAACAATCTTTACCTAATCTTGTTATACGGAGTGGTCTCTTATCCGAAGATATGATGCGTCTTTTCTTTTATTTCAGCAATCACACCAAGGAAATTGACTGCCATTAAAAACATATCCATAACCGTTTCTTTTAAATCCTATTATTTGTCTTATTGCACTGCAAAGTTAGCGCTGTGTGGGCACACAACAAACGAAAATATAATTTTTATGCATAAAACAATCAAATTCTTGACATGCATCAACCACTCATTTTGAGAGAACAGATCCCATGCTGAAGAAGGATCCGCTTTTAACGGATGATGGGGTTGTCAGGTACTGACAACCCCATCACATAGTGAAGATAAGAACGTTGGAAACAGCCGTCCTTTATTCGTAAACATCCTCAATGAGGAATTCATTTTGCTCCGGCTTATCATTGCAGGTGTCGAAATCTTTTGGCACATCAAATTTCGCACTCTGCGAGTAATCAAGACTGGCATCCGCATACACTTTTTTCATGTATTTTGCCCAGACAGGCAAAGCTGCCGCTGCTCCTTGACCATAGGCCATCGACATGAAGTGTATATCACGGTCTTCACCCCCGACCCAGCATCCGCTGACGAGTTGTGGTGTGATTCCCATAAACCAAGCATCGGCATTGTCGTTGGTCGTACCCGTTTTGCCACCGATCTCCCCGCTGATGCCATTTCCTCTGACACGATGAGCCGTACCTCCATCGACGACAGCCCTGAGC
>CADCQC010000303.1 GCA_902803455.1 uncultured Prevotellaceae bacterium | reverse complement strand
GAGGGCCTCGCGGCTGCGGCGCACGTAGTCTTCTGTATTGTAATCAGGGATGAGCGGCAAACGTACGGTCACACGGTCTTTCATGCCATCGTGCGACAGCAACCAGCGCAGATGGTTGATGACGATCGTGTTGTCGCATGATGTGTAGCGGCGATAGATGGCCGCATTCATATCTTTGATGTCGACAATCCATGCTTTGACGTAGGGCAACAGACGTCTGAGATGACGGATATCCACGTGAAGGCTGGTCTCGAGGGTGATGTTCCACCGGCTGTCGGCCTTCTGGCAGAACTCCTCGATGAAACGGCTCCGCAGGCATGGCTCACCCCCTCCGAAAGTGATACCGCCACCCGTGGCCAGGAAATACAAATTATCGATACTCACCTCGTTGAGCAACGCTTCGGTGGTCATCTCGCGCCATATCCCGTCGCTTCGCTGACAGGAATAGTTGATGCAATATCGGCAACGGAGCGGACAGCCATGGAAAGCCACCAACGTCGTGACACCCTGGCCGTCGACGGAGAGACGGTGGCGCGCTATGCCGATCAGCGGGGCTTTTTCCATCTTATGGCTGGAAAATGATGGGCATCGTATATTTCACCCTGACAGCATGATTGCCTTGAGTGGCTGGCTTCCATTTGGGCATGGCATGGATGACACGCAAGGCCTCCTCGTCGAGTTGCGGATGGACGGGCCTGACGACCTTGGCATCGCTGATGCTGCCGTCTGCCTCCACGATAAAAGAAGTGATGACGGTTCCCTCGATATCCATCTTACGTAGTGAGTCGGGATAGTTGAGATGGGTGGTGATGAATGTTTTCAAGGCTTGAGGGCCGCCAGGGAAAGAAGGATTCTGCTCGATTTGGGCACCAAAGACATCCTCCTCGCCGGTCGCGCTCTTGGAGACCATCGTGCTGGGCGAACAGGATTGACTGAGGGTGTCGGCTATTTGCTCACGGATGAAACCATCGGTAGCGGTGGGTATTTCCGTCAAGGGGCTCGCGATGGAGTCTCCTTGCAGGGTATCAGATGGATCAATCAGATAGCCGGCCTCTTGTCCGCCCCCGAAGGGAGGCATATGACAACTGCTGAGAGCGGCCACACCCATGCTGACCCCTACGATACTCACGGCTTTGCCAAGGGTGCGGCGCCTGTCCAGCGCCAGTTCGATATCTTTCAACTCCTGCTCACATTTGGGGCAGGTGCCCAGACAGTCACCCTTATGAGGGCAGACTGCCGGCTCGTATGGGATATCATTGGCCCGTGCTATTTGGCGGCGGACTTCTTTCAGCGTCTCACAGATATGTTTTCCTAATGTCATTATTGAAATCTTTTTAATGGGGTGAATGATGTTCGTTTCGCAAAAATAATGTTTTCCATCCATAGTCCTTGTGAAAAAAGGAGGTTTTAATATATTTTATAAATACTTTACAAGACCATATCTCGTTTTTTTTGTGTAAGTTTGCACCTAAAAATAAAAAACCACAGAATGATGAGAGGAAAAATTGACTGTTTCCTGCCGTTCGAGGACCTGAAAGTGACACAGGAAATCATCACGCAACTGCATAATGACAAGGTTGTCAGACATATCTATCTGCTTGTGAGTAAGGAATTGGCGACTGAAGGGGAGTGCCCCGCCGGATGCACGTTGGTGCCCGTCGACAGGCCTCTGTCGTCGTCGGCCATGATGGCCATGGCTCAGCATGCGGATGCCGATTATGTGTTGCTGGTCACCAAGACCACGCCGCTGCTGTTGGGCATGCAGGCTCTGGAGCGGATGCTGAGGGTGGCCAGCGAGGCGGATGCTCCTTTCGTCTACTCCGACCATTACTCCGTGGAGAATGGGCAAACCGTAAAACATCCGGTCATCGACTACCAGAAGGGCAGCATCCGTGATGATTTCGACTTCGGTTCCTTATTGCTCATCCGCACCGACATGGTGCGCGACTATGCCCGGCAGGAGCATGATGACAACTACCTCTATGCTGGTCTCTATGACCTCAGACTTTTCATCAGCCGCCGAGGTACCTTGCTCCACCTACGGGAATTCCTTTATACGGAGGAGGAATTTGACCTGAGGAAAAGCGGCGAGCGGCAGTTTGACTATGTCAACCCGCGTAACCGTGAGGTACAGGTGGAGATGGAGAAGGTGGCGACAAGGCATCTCAAGGAGATCAACGCCCTCGTGGACACCTCCGTATACATCGAACCTGATTTTTCCGAACAACAGTTTGAATACGAGGCTTCGGTGGTCATCCCTGTGCTCAACCGTGAGAAAACCATCTGCGATGCTGTGGAATCGGCACTCGCTCAGAAGACCACGTTCAAATACAATGTCATCGTCGTGGACAATCATTCCACTGATGCCACCAGTCAGTTGCTGCGCAACTATGATGATCCGAGACTGGTGCACATCATCCCGGAAAGACATGACTTAGGCATCGGAGGATGCTGGAATGTGGCTGTTGTCGATGACCGCTGCGGCAGATTCGCCGTGCAACTCGACAGCGATGACCTCTATTCCTCTGAAAACACCTTGCAGCAGATCGTCGACGCCTTCTATCAGCAGAAGGCGGCCATGGTGATCGGGTCCTACCGCATGTGTGACTTCCAGTTGCAGACACTGCCGCCGGGAATCATCGACCACAGGGAGTGGACCGATGAGAATGGCTGCAACAATGCGCTGCGCATCAACGGACTGGGAGCGCCAAGGGCTTTCTTTACGCCTTTGCTCCGGCAGGTGCTCTTCCCCAATACCAGTTATGGTGAGGACTACGCGATGGGACTGGCTTTCAGCAGAAGGTATCGCATCGGAAGGATATACGATGAACTGTATCTCTGCCGCAGATGGGGTGGCAATAGTGACGCCGCCCTCAGCGTGGAGCGCGTGAATGCCAACAACAGTTACAAAGACCAGTTGCGCACCATCGAGATCTCCGCACGACAACAGCAGGCGGCAGGGGGTGCGTATAAATTCGGGGGAGGGTCACTCGAACGCTTCTTCAACCGGCAACTGGAGCGGTGGGAGGATGCCAGACAGCGTTACCGCGACCTGCACAACGTGATGACACGGGAGTTGCCGCACGACAACTTGCCGTTGACGCTCGTCGCACAATGCAACCCGGCTCGTATCGTCTCGACAGGAGCCAAGATCGACCAGAAGCATATCGCAGAAAGACCTTGTTTCCTTTGTGAGAAAAACAGACCACAACAGCAGATTATCAAGGCTTTTGACGGAAAACTGGATATCCTGGTCAATCCTTTCCCCATCTTGCCCACGCATTACACCATCGTGGCCAAGAAGCACCAGCCACAACAGATACGTGACAATTATTATGAGATTCACAGGCTTCTGGAGCAGAATCCGCAACTCATGGTGTTCTACAATGGACCCAGATGCGGGGCGTCCGCACCCGACCATCTGCACCTGCAGGCTGGCACATCGGGCGTGTTGCCGCTTCAGAAAGCATGGAAAAGACTGTCGCGTAACCTTGAGCGGCTGACAGCGCTCAATGATGTTGAGGGTATTTATGCCATCAGCGATTATCCCTGCCATGCGCTGTTGGTGAGAAGCCGCAGCAAGAACAATGGTGAACAACTTTTTAAGCGTCTTTACGACGCGCTCGACACTGTCGTGACTGACTCGGAGAGAGCGCAGGGCGAGGAACCCATGCTCAATATCGTGGCATGGAAGGAGGAGAATGACTTCCTCAGCGTGGTATTCCCAAGAAGACGGCACCGACCTGCCTGCTATACGGAAGTAGGGGAGAAAAACATGATGGTGAGTCCGGGCGCTCTCGATATGGCGGGACTGGTCATCATGCCCAGAAAGGAGGATTTCGAAAAAGTGGATGCGGAGATGGTCTGTGGCATCCTGCGTGAGGTGGCTATCGGCCAGTCGGATATGGAGGCTCTCAAGGCAAGGCTCACGGGTGACGCCCGTCAGACCGGACCTAGCATGATGGAGATGGAGCCGACGGTGACCGTGGGTATCGTGAGCGGTGAGAAAATCAAGTTTGCCCTCAACAAGCCTCATACAGCCAAGGGGGAGATCATCGAGGGAGAGCAGACGGTGGAGTTTTGCGAGGGTGCCATCTTGTGGAACGGCAACCAATACAGGGAACTCTCGTTTGCGCCCAAGTCTCCGGCAGCATCTTTCTCGCTATACGAGGTTTCCATCGGACGGCAATTCCATTGGGAAAGAAAGCAGACCCAGACATTTACGGGGGTGCTGAGACTGGTTGTGGAGGCCGACAAAATAGTGGCTATCAATCAGTTGCCGGTGGAGGACTATCTGGCCAGCGTCATCTCCAGTGAGATGAAGGCCACCTCGTCGCTCGAACTGCTCAAGGCGCATGCAGTCATCTCCCGGAGTTGGCTCCTGGCACAGATGGAGCGCAGAAAGAAGATCAGCAAGACGGGCGACCATTTCTTCTCCTTCGTCAAGAAAGAGGATGAGATTATCCGATGGTATGACCGGGAAGACCATGCCATCTTCGACGTGTGTGCCGATGATCACTGCCAGCGATATCAGGGCATCACGACCATGACCGACAAGAAGGCGGCGGAGGCCGTGAAGGCCACCCGAGGACAGGTGCTTGCCTTCGGCGGCGAGATCTGTGATGCGCGGTTCAGCAAATGCTGCGGTGGCGTGACAGAGGAATTCCAGTATTGCTGGGACAATATCGCAAAACCCTATCTGAGGGCTGTCGGTGACTATCCGGAAAACACCTTGCCTGACCTCAGGGTGGAGCAGAATGCGAGAAAATGGATTATGACACAGCCCAAGGCGTATTGCAACACCCGTGACAGGGAAATCCTCACCCAGGTGCTCAACGACTATGACACCGAGACGACAGACTTCTATCGCTGGACGGTGGTGTATACCCAAGAGCAACTGGCCGCACTTCTCGCCGAGAAAGTCAAGGTTGACTTCGGGGGTATCAAGGCCTTGCAGCCTGTGGAGCGGGGAAGGAGCGGACGCATCTCACGGTTGAGAATCGTCGGCACCAAATGCTCTTTGGTGATCGGGAAGGAACTGGAGATCAGGCGTGCGCTGAGCGAGACCCACCTGTTGAGTTCGGCTTTCGTGGTCGATACGGAGGATGAGCAGAAGGGACTGCCCGGGAAATTTATCCTCCATGGTGCCGGATGGGGACATGGCGTGGGCCTTTGTCAGATCGGCGCGGCTGTCATGGGACAGCAGGGAAAATCCTATGAGGAGATCTTGTTACATTATTACCGCGATGCGGACATCAAAAGATTGTATAAATGAGTAAGAGAAGAAATCCATGGGCATGGATCCCGTCGCTTTATCTGGCGGAGGGACTGCCTAATGTGCTGGTGACGGCAGTGGCTGCTGTCATGTATATGCAGTTGGGAATGACAGATACGGAGATCGGTCTCTACACGGGATGGCTCGGCCTTCCGTGGGTCATCAAACCGTTTTGGAGTCCTTTTGTCGATCTTTGCAAGACCAAGCGATGGTGGGTCTTAGCCATGCAGGTGCTTCTGGGCTCTGCACTGGCTGGTGTGGCCTTCACGCTCAACACGCCATGGTGGTTTCAGGGCACGATGTGCTGCTTCTTCCTCATGGCTTTTGCCAGTGCCACGCACGACATCGCTGCCGACGGTTTCTATATGCTTGCACTCGACGACCACCAGCAGGCGTGGTATGTGGGCATCCGTAACACGTTTTATCGGATCGCGGTTATCATGGGCAACGGCGTGCTGGTGCCCGTGGCAGGACTGCTCGCTAAGGGAACGGGAAACAGCGAGGCCTTCGCCTGGAGCCTGGTGTTCTTCGGACTGGCGGCTCTGTTCATCGCCTTGTGGCTTTACCACGGTTGGATGATGCCGAAACCAGATGATGATGAACGGAGGACGGCGACAGTGGCTGAGGTGACAAAGGGCATCGTGAAGATGTTTAAGACCTTCTTCACCAAGATGCCTGTCCGTCTCACGATTTTCGCCATGCTTTTCTTCTTGTTCTACCGGTTGCCGGAGGCCATGCTCAACACGATGACGAAGACGTTCTTGCTCCGGCCCAACGAGGAGGGTGGCCTGGGGCTTTCGACCATCGACTATGGCATCGCCAGCGGCACCGTGGGCATGATCGGCCTCACGCTCGGTGGCATCCTCGGTGGCATCCTCGCCGGTCGTGATGGACTGAAACGGTGGCTGTGGCCGATGGTCTGCGCCATCTCCTTGCCCGACATCGTCTATGTCTGGCTGAGTTATGAGATGACCAACAACCTGATGGTCGTGAGCGTGTGCCTGTTTATCGAACAGTTTGGCTATGGACTGGGCTTCACGGCTCTTACCTTATATATGCTATATTACTGCAAAGGGGAGTTCAAGACATCCCATTATGCCATCTGCACCGGTATCACTTATCTCGGACTGATGTTGCCTGGCATGGTGTCGGGATTCCTGAAGGACGCCATGGGTTACCGCACGTTTTTCATCTTTGTCATGGTGATGTGCGTCGTGACGTTTGTGGTGTCGGCATTCATTAAGATCGACCCTGAGTTTGGCAAGAAAAAAGCAGCCTGAACGGATGAACCATTCAAAGAGACATAAAAGACACTTGCAGGTGGGCAGAAAGGCGTTGTGGACACCCTTGCTCAGTTTGACGAGGGGGGTGATGCTTTTCTCCTTGCTGGCGGTGGTCATGGTCATGCTCAAGCGGATGGGGTATAGCAACACATCGACAACTGCCGCGACATCGATGCTGGTGCTGACGCTTGTGTTCCGCCAGTGGGCGGTGGCCCTGATCAGCAGGTGGTGGCCGGTGAAATGGTGGCTGGTGCTCTCGCAGGGCTTGTTTGCCGTGGCCATGCTGATGGTGTCGCCTCCTGCCGTAGGGCAGAGTGACTTCGTGAATTGGACCTGGCTGGTATTGGCGGCGGTCAGTGCCGGCATCCATGACGTGGCGGTGTCACGCTATTCCATGCCTTGGCACAACGGCCAACGGTTGGGGCACCTGATGGCCTCTTTGATGTCTTTTCTGTTGGCTGCCTTGCTGGTGATGGGATTGTGCCTGATGATTGCCGGCGACCTGGAGGTGATGGAGCGCAACCTCAGTGATGCGTGGGTCAGGGTGTTGCGGCTCATCGGTGTTTTCATGGCCGTGGTGGCTTTGCTCATCGCTGGCGGCATGAAGGTGGAGAGAGATCTGCAACTGGGAGGATGGACGGCATTGCGCATGTGGTGGATGCGTCCGCACCAGTGGATGTGGGCGATATTCATCGTGCTCTTTTCCATGCATGAATGGATGTTGTGGAGAGGGACGTTACTGTTTCTCATCGACCCGGGAAGCATCGGCGGACTGTCGTTCGGTCCGATGGAGGCTGGATTCGCACAAGGTTCCGTGGCGGTGCTGGCGATGATGGCAGGGGTGATTATCGGG
>CADCQC010000302.1 GCA_902803455.1 uncultured Prevotellaceae bacterium | reverse complement strand
GTGTTCGACCAGGAGGATACTCAGTCCGGGGCAGACGTAACGGTGTTGGAAGGCGTCGTCGAGCACCACGACTTGTGTCGGTGTCTGGCGTGTGAGTTGTTGGATGCCTTCGCAGCGGTTGGCATCAACAGCCACGGTGACCGCAGGGAATTTGTGCTTGATCTGTGCCGGTTCATCCCCGATGTCGTTGGCCGTTGATGTGTCGCTGGCGAGCACGAAACCTTTTGTGCGCCGTTTGTAGCCACGGCTCAGCACCGCCACGTGATAGGTGTCTTTAAGCAGTCGCAGGAGATACTCCACATGAGGTGTTTTTCCTGTGCCGCCGACAGCCAGATTGCCTACCGATATGGTGGGCATGTCGAATGTCTGGCTATGGAGCACCCCCATATCAAAAAGACGGTTGCGGGCGCTCACTACCAGGCCATAGAGCCATCCTAAAGGGAGCAGGCTCTTGTGGATTTTCATTTCGGGTCTTACCGGATATTGGGGATAAATGGAATGCGGGCCTGGATGGCATTATGGTGGTTGATGTCACGCAGAAGCATCACGGGCTCGTAGAGTTCTCCTAATGCGTCATGCAACTTCTCGTCGAGATAGTTGTTGTGGTTCTCCTCCATGCCAGAGAGCAACTGGCTGAGCATGTCGGGGGCTTGGGGATAGTCGGAAGTGTAGTAAGTGTCGAGCTTGGCCAGTTTGGCGGCTTTCGCCACTGCGGCATCCAGACCACCCAGTTGGTCGACGAGTTTGATCTTCAAGGCGTCCTGTCCCAGCCATACACGGCCCTGTGCGATCTCCTCCACGGCCTCCACGCTGAGTTTACGGCCGTCGGCCACACGTTTGCGGAACAGTTTGTAGCCCCGGTCGATATAGGTGTTGAGATAACTCATCTCTTCTTCATTGAAAGGACGGGCCATGCTTCCGAAACCGCTGTTCTTGTTGGTCTTCACCTCATCAAACTTCACACCGAGTTTCTCCTTCAGCAGACCGCTGTAGTCAGGAAACATGCCGAAGATACCGATGCTGCCGGTGATGGTGGTGGGTTCGGCGACAATCCAGTTGCTGTTGCAGCTGATATAATATCCTCCAGAGGCAGCCATGCCACCCATAGAGACGACGATGGGCTTCTTTTTCTTCAGCACATCCACCTGGTGCCAGATCTGTTCAGAGGCGTAGGCGCTGCCGCCACCACTGTTCACACGGAGCACCACAGCCTTCACGTCGTCGTCCTCAGCCAGTTTGGCCAGGTCGCGGCACACCACTTGGGCGTCGATGACAGCTCCGCTACTGGTGATATTGCGTGCGCCACCGTCGACGATGTCGCCCACGGCATAGTAGACAGCGATCTGTTCTCCGTCATTGCCATTGTCTTTCACCGCACTCATGTCAGCAAGCAAGAGTTGTGGGATTTGCTCATCCTCGCCCAGTTTGAGCAGTTTCTTCACTTCTTTTTTCACTTCGTCGGTATACATCACGCCATCGACCATCTTCTTGTCGATGAGTTCCTTTGTCGTGCTGAAAGTCAGCATGCGGTCGGCGTAGGCATTGAGGGAGTCGATGGAAATCTTACGGCTGTCGGAAACGGCCTTGAGGATGTTTTCCCAAATCCCGTTCAGATAAACGCTCACCTGCTCGCGGTTGGCGTCGCTCATCTTGTCGGCTGTGAGCATCTCGGGAGCACTCTTGTAGGCGCCGACTTTCGATAGTTGCACTTTCACGCCAAACTTCGCCAAGGCATCTTTGAGGAAGAAAGGCTCTGAGGCCAGACCATGCCAGTCGAGCATACCTTCTGGATTGATATACACCTTGTCGGCGATGGAGGCCAGGTAATAGGACGCCTGGGTGTAGCTGTCGCCGTAGGCGATGATCCACTTGCCGCTCTTCTTGAAGTCGGCGAGGGCGTTGCGCATGGCCTGGAGGGAGGCATAAGAGTCGGGGGAGAACATGCCAGCCTCTATGTAGATACCTTTGATGTCTTCATTTTCTTTGGCTTTCTTGATGGCGCTGAGAATTTCGTCGAGCCCCATGCTGCTTGGTGAACTGCCCAAGACAAAGGCATAGACATCACTTTGTGAGCGCTCTTCCATTGTTCCGGACAGATTGAGCACCATGACACTGTTGTCATCCACAGATTTTACGCCACTGCTGGAGGCAACCATTCCCACGATACACATCATGCCGAAAATGCCCATGATGACACCGAAAAGCAAGATGCCAACGATGGTGGCGAATACCATTTTGAAAAATTCTTTCATGTTTGGATTGATTTTGGAGATTGATGTCGATAATAAATTTTTGCAAAAATAGTGTTTTTTGCCGATATCTTACACTTTTACCTTAAATTTATGACATTTTTGAAACAGATATGCTCGTTTTACACTATTTTTGCAGAAACAAATTACTTTTTATGATGAGAAAACTGATTCTATTGATGGTGGCGTGTGCCGTTTTCATTTCGGCAGACGCAAAGAAAAAAGTGAAGGTGTCTCTGTTTCCTGATGGCACGCCTATTCCCGCATGGTTTTCAGACACCGCCAAGGTGGATGTGTCGCAACTGGGCCGACAGTATGTGGTGACCGACTATGGAGTGAAGAACGACAGCACCGTGGTGCAGACAGAGGCCTTGCAGGCAGTCATCGACCGTGCCGCACAAGCGGGTGGCGGTGTCGTGGTCATCCCGGAGGGCACGTTCTTGAGCGGGTCGTTGTTTTTTAAACCAGGCACCCATCTGCATGTGGTGGGAAGGCTCAAGGGCTCCGACCGCATCCGTGACTTCAAACTCGTCGACAGCAGGATGGAGGGGCAGTCTATCAAATACTTCGCCGCATTGGTGAATGCCGACCATGCCGACGGGTTCACCATCTCAGGACATGGCACCATTGATGGCAACGGCTACAACTATTGGGAGGAGTTCTGGATCCGCCGGGGATACAATCCGCAGTGCACCAACCTGGAGGCGATGAGGCCAAGGTTGACTTTCGTGTCAAACAGCAGCAATGTCACCATTCAAGATGTGCGGCTGATCAACAGTCCCTTCTGGACCAACCATGTCTATAAAAGCGACCATGTGCGTTTCCTCGACTGCTATATCTACTCTCCGACATCGGGTGTCAATGCGCCGAGCAGCGATGCCATCGACCTCGACGTGTGCCACGATGTCCTCATCCGTGGATGTTATATGAGCGTCAACGACGATGCCGTCGTGCTGAAGGGTGGAAAAGGCACCTGGGCAGACAAGGATCCGAACAATGGTCCCAACTACAACATCATCATCGAGGATTGCATCTATGGCAAGGTGCATGGATGTCTCACGCTCGGCAGTGAGTCTGTCTACGACAAGAATGTCATCCTCCGCCGTTGTAAGGTGACCAATGCCAGCCGTGTGCTATGGCTCAAGATGCGTCCCGACACACCGCAGCACTATGAGTATGTGACAGTGGAGAATATCGAAGGCAACTGCTCCAGTTTCCTGGTCGTCAGACCGTGGACACAGTTTTTCAAACCTGAGGACAGGGAGGACATGCCGCTGTCGACATGCAACAATATCGTCTTGCGGCAGATCAACATGGATTGCAAGAATTTCTTTGATGTGGGCAAGTCTGACAAATATCTGTTGAAAGACTTCACGTTTGAGGATATCAAGGTGCGTGACGAGAAAAAGGCCTTCAACGCCTCCTTCATCGAAAACTGCATCGTCAAAAACCTTGTCGTTGAATAAGGGAAAAGGAAAAGGAAGATGAAAGATGAAAAATGAAGGATGAAAGATGAAAAATGAAGGATGAAGGATGAAAGATGAAAAATTAAAAATCTAAGATTTAATAATAAGAAATCAGTCGCACCAGGAAAGCCATGATGAGGCAAATTCCTGGTGCGACTGGATTGTTGGATCATTGGGGACGGTTCTCTGGATCATTGGGGACGGTTCTCTGGATCCAATTCTCCTGATCCATTGTGCTGGACATTATTGCGGGTGAGGGCGCCCACGCTCCCTACCTGCGCTTCAGTCATCCTGACTTTTTCTCCCTTTTTGTGAGTGCCTTGGCACTTTTTCTCTTTTTACTATTATCTTTTTCAGCCTTTTTGATTTTATTCTATTATCTACGATTATTATAGCATAGCATATGGATCGCATCAAGCATGTGGATGATACCAAACGAATATCAAGAAAATAGAAAAGGGAGAAAAAGCCTTTTTGATTTTGTTCTAAAATCAGCTATTGGTCAATTATTAAAACTATCGCAGCGGGTTTTCCTCCGACTGATACCAGGCGACGAACTTGCTGATACCCTCGTGCAGTTGCACCGACGGATGATAACCGATTTCGGTCTCCAACTTGGTGGTGTCGGCATTTGTCATATAGACATCACCGGGCTGCATGGGGCGCATCTCCATCACCGCCTCGCGGCCTACAGCCATCTCTATCTCATGGATGAAATCCATCAGGCGCACGGGATGTGAGCAACCGATGTTATAGACTCGTGCGGCCACCTGGTTGGGGCATTGCTCAGCCACAGGCGGTTGGTCGAGACACAGTATGGTGCCATTGGCGATGTCGTCGATATAGGTGAAGTCGCGGATCATGTCGCCATGGTTGAACACCTGGATCGGTCGTCCTTTCGTGATGGCATCTGCGAAAAGCATCGGCGCCATGTCGGGACGACCCCATGGACCATACACCGTGAAAAAGCGCAGGCCGGTGACGGGGATGCCATAGAGTTTGCTGTAACTGTGAGCCATCAGTTCATTGGATTTCTTGCTTGCGGCATACAGACTTACCGGAGCATCCACCTTGTCGTCTTCTGAGAAAGGAGCCTTCGTGTTCATGCCGTAGACCGAACTCGACGAGGCATAGAGGAGGTGAACCACAGGATGATGACGGCAGCATTCCAGCATATTGAGGAATCCTGTGATGTTGCTGGTCAGATAGGCATAGGGATTGGTGATGGAGTAGCGTACGCCAGCCTGTGCTGCCAGATGGACGACTTTGTCGAAATGGAATTCCGAGAAAAGTCTGTCAAGCGCCTCTTTATCTTCGATACCCATGCGTACGAATTGCAGGTTGGGCCATTGCAGGCTGGTGAGCATGGCGCCCCAGGGAAGTGCCGCGGCATCATCGACCGCCATACCGAGATGGCGCAGGCGACCCGTTTTCAGCCTAACATCATAATAGTCGTTCACATTGTCGAGGCCGACCACCTCGTCGCCTCGCTCCGCCAGCATTTGAGCAACTTTCGAACCGATGAAGCCTGCCGCTCCAGTTACCAGTATTTTCATATCAGATGGTTTGTTTGATGGGTTCAGACATTAAAAACGCATAAAGGTTCAGCAAAAATACGACAAAGTGAGCGGAATGCAAAAAAATAACGGGTTTTTCCCACAAAAAAATGAGGATATGCTCACTTCTCGTGCTGCATATCCTCATGCTGTTAAGCCAAAGAATGAAGGGCTTATTTCTTCTTCAGAATGTCGCGGATCTCACCCAGCAGTTTCTCCTCAGCAGAGGGCTCTGGAGCGGGAGCGGGCTCTTCCTCTTTCTTGGCGGTCAGTTTGTTCATAGCCTTGATCATCAAGAAGATACAGAAAGCGATGATCAGGAAGTCGATGATGTTTTGGATGAAGGCACCATATTTGAGTGTGGCACCGGCAATGGGTTCTCCACCATCCACGGCGGGAAGCATCATTTTGTACTCAAGACCTGAGAGATCGATGCCACCGGTCAGCATACCGATAATTGGCATGAGGACATCGTCAACCAAAGAGGTCACGATTTTCCCAAATGCACCACCGACGATTACACCGACAGCCATGTCCATCACATTGCCCTTCATGGCAAACTCTTTGAACTCTTTAAAAAATCCCATAATAGTAAATGTTTAATTATAAAAAAATAATGTGAACACTATTCTATTCTATATCCAAATTCCCTCTTTTGTCATGTGTGTGTTACAATCCACAGACCAATCAAGAAACTTTTTACATTTTTTCAGCTTTGCAGCTTTTATTTTTAATTTATTAAGAATCAAATCTGATGCAAAATTAGAAAAAAAAATATAACTTTGCACGCAAATAAGAATTTTTTTTCCAGAAATGTGACATTTGATGTTTTTCTGGTGAAATGAAGGATTAAAAATTGGAATTAAAAGATTGTTAGTATTTTTCAACCCTATAAATTAATATTAAAAAAATGATTAAAATTGCTATTAACGGATTCGGCCGCATCGGTCGTCTCGCTTTCCGTCAGATGTTTGAGGCTGATGGTTATGAGGTAGTTGCTATCAATGACCTGACCAGC
>CADCQC010000301.1 GCA_902803455.1 uncultured Prevotellaceae bacterium | reverse complement strand
TTCCGCGCAAAGGCAGAATGGCTTGTGTATAGCGGTCGCGGCCTTGTTTGGCAGAACCGCCAGCAGAGTCACCCTCCACAAGGAAGATTTCACAGTCTTTCGGGTCTTTGTTGGAACAGTCTGCCAATTTTCCGGGTAGACCGCCGCCAGACATCACGCTCTTGCGCTGTACACTCTCGCGGGCCTTGCGGGCAGCGATACGTGCCGTGGCGGCCAGCACCACTTTGTCGCAGATCTGCTTGGCTTCTTTCGGATGCTCCTCCAGATAGATGGCAAGGGCTTCACCGACAGCCTGTTGTACGGCACCGGCCACCTCGCTGTTGCCAAGTTTTGTCTTCGTCTGACCCTCAAATTGCGGTTCTGCCACCTTGATGGAGATGACGGCAGTAAGTCCTTCACGGAAATCTTCACCCGTGATCTCTATCTTGGCTTTCTCTATCTGTTTTGAGATGACAGGATCATTGTCTGCGTATTTCTTCAGTGTGCGGGTGAGCGCCACACGGAAGCCCTGCAGGTGAGTACCGCCTTCTATCGTATTGATATTGTTGACATAAGAGTGGATGTTCTCCGAATAGTCAGTGTTGTACATCACTGCTACTTCAATGGGAATCCCTTGCTTTTCTGTTTTCAGATAAATCACATCGTCGAAGAGATGGGTGCGGTGACGGTCGATAAACCTGACAAACTCCTTGAGACCTTCCTTGGCATGAAAAACTTCTTGCCGGGTTTTCCCGTTTTCATCCGGGCGCATGTCGGTCAGAATGATGGTGATGCCGGCATTCAGGTAGGCCAGTTCACGCATCCTGCGGGCGATGATGTCATATTGGTAGGTGGTGGTGGTGAAGATGGTGGCGTCGGGCCAGAATTGCTGGCGTGTTCCTTGTTTGTCGGTTTCTCCCACAACCTTCACGGGATAAAGGGGATGGCCTTTCTCATATTCTTGCTGATAGATCTTGCCATCCCTGAAGACTTGTGACTTCATGTGTGCTGAGAGCGCATTGACGCAACTCACACCGACACCATGCAGACCGCCACTCACCTTGTAGGAACCTTTGTCGAATTTGCCTCCAGCGTGGAGCACTGTCATCACTACCTCAAGAGCCGACTTGTGCAATTTCTTGTGTTCATCAACAGGAATACCACGGCCATTGTCCTGTACCGTGATGGAATTGTCTTCGTTGATGGTTACCTCGATATGGGTGCAGAAGCCAGCCATGGCCTCGTCGATAGAGTTGTCTACAGTCTCGTTGACCAAGTGGTGGAGACCTTTCTCACTGATGTCGCCGATATACATGGCAGGACGCTTTCTGACAGCTTCCAGACCTTCGAGAACTTGAATATTTTTTGCTGAATAATTGCTTTCTGGATTGAGTATTTCTGACATTTTTATTCCTTGATTATTAATGTGCAAAAGTACCAAAAAAAAAGGATAATCAGAAATCTTTTCAAGTAAAAAAACATAAAAAACAGGCTCTGTCAGACACCTTTTGATATGTATTGCAAAAGGCTTGACAATGCGGTTGACAAAGGGCCAGAAAGACCAAATGCGAAAGGGCTGCGAAGTTATTCGCAGCCCTTTCAATATCTTTTCGCCTTGATTACATGCGGTTAATCTGGCGTGAGAGGCTTGACTTCAGATTAGCGGCCTTGTTCTTGTGGATAATATTAGTCTTGGCCAGCTTGTCGAGCATTTTCTGTACACTGGGATAAAGCTTCTCAGCCTCTTCCTTGTTCGTCATGGCACGCAATTTGCGAACGGCATTACGCATTGTCTTGGCGTAATACTTGTTGTGAAGTTGCCTTTTCTTGTCTTGGCGGATTCTCTTGAGTGATGATTTATGATTTGCCATCTTTATTTTGTTGTTATTTTTTGTTGTATTTGTAGTCCATAGGAGAGTCGAACTCCTCTTTAGAGAATGAAAATCTCTTGTCCTAACCGATAGACGAATGGACCGTTGACTTAATTTGCGGATGCAAAGGTATTGCTTTTTTACCATTCATCCAAATTTTCTTGAAGTTTTTTTGTCGATAGAGGCCATTTTTACATTTTTTTATTTAATTGTGTTGCTTCTTTCCTCTTTTTGACGTACTTTTATACCCATGATGACGAAAACTAAGGGACTTGTGCTCAGGTCTGTGAAATATGGAGAAGGGTCACTCATTGTGGATATGCTCACCGAGAAGGTGGGCAGGGTGTCATTTTTGGTGAGATTGTCGAAGTCGCAGAAGGGAAAGATGCGTAAGCAATATTTTATGCCGCTTACATTGGTGGATATGGATTTCGACTATCGTGTCAAGGCATCACTCCAGCGGCTGCGTGACATTCATATATGGCTTCCGTTATCGTCATTGGCGCTCCATCCCTACAAATTGTCGATCGGACTTTTCCTTGCCGAGTTTCTCTGTCATGCCACAAGGGATGAACATGATAACGAGGCTCTTTTCCAATTCGTTACCTTCAGCATGCAATGGCTTGATGGCGTGGAGCGTGATTTTTCTAATTTTCATCTGGTTTTTATGATGAGGCTCTCCAGATTCATTGGTTTTTTCCCAAATGTTGAGCAAGCCAATGAGGGCGGGTATTTTGACTTGATCAACGGATGCTTTACAGACCGGATTCCTGATCATGCTCATTTTCTGATACCGGAGGAGGCAGGAAAAATATCCCTCCTGTTGCGCCTCAACTATAAAACCATGCACCTCTGTGCAATGTCGCGCGTGGAGCGCAATCGTTGCACAGAGGTGATCTTGGAATATTACAGGCTGCATGTGCCAGGATTTCCCCAGCTCAAGTCGCTTGACGTACTGAAGACGTTGTTCTGTTGAGTGGTCTTCTGGCGAATAGTCACGCCAGAAGTCGCTTCACCACCGTTGAGATAGCACGGCCATCGGCCTTGCCTGCCAACTGTTTGCTGGCGATGCCCATCACCTTGCCCATGTCTTTCATGCCCGAGGCATTGGTCTGCTGGATAATTTCCTTTACGGCAACAGCAATCTCCTCTTCGGATAGTTGCTGGGGCAGGTAACTTTCGATGACGGCAACTTGAGCCAATTCGCCATCAGCCAGGTCTTGACGGCCTTTCTCAGCAAATGTGGCTGCTGACTCACGGCCTTGTTTCGCCAATTTCTGGATGATCTTGAGCGCATCGGCGTCTTCGAGGGTATCGTTGGCACCAGGAGCGGTTTTTGCTTCCAGAAACACTTTCTTGATGTTGCGCAGGGTTTCCAGTCTCACTTTGTCGCGGGCCTTCATGGCCGACTTGATGTCTTCGCTGATTTGATCGAAAAGTGTCATGACGTATGGTGTTTAGAAAACGATTTTGGATGTGCTGCCCTGGTTGCTGCTGTCCTCATTGCCGTCGTTGCCGTCGTTGCTGTCGCCTGCTGCCAGGTGATAGATATCGTCCAGTTGTGTGCGTGAGCGACGGTAGGTTGGTGTGCTCTCCACGGCAAGGATGACATCTTCATTGTCGAGATCATCTTGTTTGAAGACAAACATATGCGGACGGCGCTTGTGTGGGGTCTGGTTCGTCTCGTTGTAGTAACGGCGACGGCGATCCTCCTTTTCAGCACGGCGGTCTTCCAATTCCTGAAGATGCTTGGGATCAGTCTGGTTGTGCTTCTTGATGTGGCTGTTCATGCCGTCGACATTCTCGATACCGAAGCCGGTAGCGAGGATGGTCACCTTGACTTTCTTGCCCAGGTCGGGATCTACGGCAAGACCCCATTTGATCTCGAAGTCATCGCCAAACTGTGCCATGAAGTCGTTCACATCATTCATCTCTTCCGTCATCAGACCGCCAGTCTCCTTATCGTTGGCGAAGGTAATGCTCAAGAGGATCTTTTTCGAGTTGAACACATCGGTGTCGTTGAGCAGCGGTGAGTTGAGTGCATCGTTGATGGCTGCTTTCACACGTCCTTCTCCTTCGCCATAACCCGTACTCATGATAGCCACACCACCATCTTTCAATACGGTGCGGACATCGTTGAAGTCCAAGTTGATGAGACCGTGTACAGTGATGATCTCAGCGATACTGCGGGCAGCGATGCTGAGGGTATCGTCGGCCTTGGCAAAGGCATTGAGTACAGAGTAATCGGGATAGATCTCACGAAGACGCTCATTGTTGATGACGAGCAAGGCATCAACATGCTTGGCCATTTCCTCGACACCGTCAAGAGCCTGGTCAATCTTGTTGGGACCTTCAAATCTGAAGGGGATGGTGACGATACCCACTGTGAGGATGCCAAGCTCCTTTGATACGCGTGCAATGACCGGTGCTGCACCGGTGCCTGTACCGCCACCCATGCCGGCAGTGATGAACGACATCTTGGTGCCGTCGTTGAGTTCCTGGCGGATGTCATCCTCACTCTCCTCTGCTGCCTTGCGGGCACGCTCAGGTTTGTTGCCTGCTCCAAGACCTTCCTGTCCGAGTTGGATGTGTACGGGTACTGGTGAGTCGTTGAGTGCCTGGCGGTCTGTGTTGCAGAGAACAAAAGTCACGTCGTGGATACCCTCACGATACATGTGGTTGACAGCATTGCCACCGCCGCCGCCTACGCCGATGACCTTGATGATACAATTCTCTTTTGGCAGGTCTGAGAAGTCAAGACCTTCTGGTTTATAATTGTTTGGCATATCTTATCTTATTTTTGATTGCTACAATAGATGGGTTGCTGAATATGTTTAGCGATGGTCGTCTTCGTCGGTCTCCTCAGAGACAATCTTTTGGTAGAAATCCTTCAAAGATTTGGTCGCACGGCCAAAGAGACCGCCTTTGCGTCTCTCTTCCTCTTCTTTGCGGCGTTTCTCCTCTTCTTCTAAGCGGATGCGGCGTTTCTCCTCTTCTTCTTTGCGGATGCGCTCCTGCTCGATACGGTTCTTCTCTGCCTCTGTCAATACCACGCCAGGACCGGTCTCACCCACCTTGCGGGTCTTCTGATAGGACTCGTTTGTTGTCATGCCGCCAAACAGGTCTGTCTTGGGACTGATGGTGGAACCGGCGCAGTTGATATCGCCTTTGGCAAGCAAACCAAGAATGGTGTTCATCGTGCCGTTTTGAGAATTGATGATCTCATCATTGGAGTTGACGCGCTGGATGACGGTGCCGGCAATACGGATCTTCTGGATGTCGGTGACGGTAGCGAATGCTTTCTTGATTTCCTTCATGTTGGAGCCACCACCTGTGAGAATAATACCGCCAAGGAGTTTGTCTTTATACTCATAGGGCACTTGATTCCATACGTTTTGGATGATCTCGTTGACACGGGCTTCCACCAATTCAACAAATGTCTGTTGTTGGATGGTGCGCTCATTGTCGATAGGTATGGTCTTGGTCGGGTCGATGTCGATGCTCTCTGTGAAGGCAGATGCATATTGGAGTTTGAGTTTCTCTGCATCGGTTTCTTCCATCTGCAGCGAGGCGATGTCTTTGGTGATGTTGTTGCTGCCAAGAGGAATCACTGCCAGATGACGGAGGATATTTTTGTGGTATACCGATACGGTGGTGGTGTCGGCACCCAGGTCAACAAGCAGGCAACCGCTGCGCTTCTCGGCCTCAGTGAGCACGCTGTGGGCAAGAGCCACGGGTGAGAGATACATCTCTGCAATGGCGATCTTCGCATTCTCAAAACACTTGTTCAGGTTGCGGTAGAACGACTTGCGGCAAAGAATGTTGAGGAAGTTGCCTTCCAGTTTGCTGCATTGGATGCCAACGGGGTCAATCTGGTATTGTGTGCCAACTTTGTACTCTTGGGTGGCGGCATCAAGGATCTCCAGGTCGGGATACTTCATGCTGCGGTTGTTGTCCATCAGTTCATTGATCATGTCCTGAGTGATGATGGCATCTTCTGGCAATGTCTTGACAATGACGTTGCGGACGCTGCGGATGGACTGTCCGCCAATACCGACGTATACTTGTGAGATTTCAGACTTGAGACTTGTCTTCAGCTTGTTGATGATGCTGGTCAGGCAAGCACTGGTCTTGTCGATGTTGTAGACCACACCCTTGCGGATGCAGGATGTGGCATCCTCCCTGACGACGGACAGCACTTGGAGGCTGCCGTCCATGCTCTTCTTGCCGGCGATGCCGGTGATTTTGGTAGAGCCCAATTCAATAGCTACTATGAATTCCTTTGCCATATTGTTTTGTATGTTGATATAATCTTTGGATTGATTCGATGTCGGGGTTAGTTTTGGGATGTTGCCGGCGTGGATGTTTGATCCCATGACAGCATGTCATCACTTAGCTTATGCTTGTTTTTGCGGCAGATGATCTGGTTGTCGAATTCCAGGTCGATATAACTGTATTTGTTCCATCCCACCTCATTGAGACCATAGCGGTAAAACTTGTAGAGACGGTCCATTTTGTGCTCCACAAACTGGTTGATGAGCCGCTCGCGCCTTTCTTTGTCATTGGTCTCGGGGAGACGCCCAAGACACACGATGTGATTGCCTATGCGAGGCACCAGCTCGATATTCTTGTCAGGGAGCAGGTTGATTTGCTCCACTTGGTTCTTCCATAAATCGTGGGAGGCTATCCATTGGCATACCGGTGCGATATAGTTTTGCGCATACCAGTTGCTGATGTTGCCTGTGGCGATGATAAGGTTGGAGGCATAATGTCCGCCCTGCATGATGTTGCCGTTTACGTCGATATAATAGTCCTCTCCGTTGTCGGCTTTCACGTGCATCATCGGTAACCGCTGCTCCACGAGGATTCCCACATTGCCATTCTGTGTCTTGTGGCACTCTGCATGTTCAATGAAACTGTTTTCCTTGAGGGCTGTTTCGATGGCGCGCAGGTCAATGAGCGACAACTTCTTGCCTTTGGGGTAGAGGTGTTTTGACTCCAGCAGGTGTTTCACTTCCAAGGCACTGAGAAAACCGCAAGAGTCGTTGTCGGCAATGGTAATCTGCACTTGCGTACAGGTATCATTCGCCGGTGTAGGACGGTTGAACGACGTGACTGCCAGCACCAGGTAGACGACAAGTGCCAGGTCAAGGACGATAAATATGGTTTTCTTCCAGTTGATGTTCATTTATTTTTGTCGGATAATAGTGGTTATCTGGTCTACATAGTCATCGAGGTCACCAGCTCCTAAAATGACCAACACATCGAAATCGCGGCTGCGCACATAATCAAGCACATCGCTTTTGCGGATCAGTTCTTTTGCCACACCTGGGCGCAGATGGTCATAGATCAGTTTTGAGGTGACGCCAGGAATGGGCTTTTCGCGTGCCGGATAGATATCACAGAGCACCACTTCATCAAGTTGGCTCAGACTATCAGCAAATTCGCGGTAGAAGTCGCGTGTGCGGGTGTAGAGATGGGGCTGGAATAGGGCCGTCACCTTACGGTCATGATATAGTTCACGGATGCTCTTCGCGCTCTGGTAGATCTCTATGGGATGGTGGGCATAGTCGCTCATCACCACATGACGGCTGTCTTTCAGTTTGAAGTCGAAACGTCTGTCCACACCTTGATAGGATCCGATGGCTGCTTTGAGCTCTTCTCCGCTGCAACCGCTGAGTTGTGCCATGGCCATGGCGGCGACAGCATTCTCGATATTGATGGGAATCGGTTGTCCGAGGGCTACATGAGCGACATTCTCGATTGGAGAAATGAAGTCAAAAGTGATCTCGCCATTCTCGATAAGGATGTTGTCGGCATGAAAGTCTCCTTCATCACGACTGTAGGTAAAGGTGCGCACACCATCCGCCACATCTGGGGTCATCTCAAGTCCTGTATGGATGATGAGGGCACCACCGGGCTGGATGAGCGTGGTATAGTGGCGGAAACTGTCAAGGTAGGCTTCTTTTGTGCCGTAGATATCAAGATGATCGGGGTCAGTGGCTGTGATGACGGTCATCCAGGGGCGGAGCCAATGGAAGGAACGGTCGTATTCATCGGCCTCAATCACCACGTAGTCGCTGTCTGACAGGATATAGTTGGTGCCGTAGTTCTTGGTGATACCACCCAGAAAGGCATTGCAGTCGGGTTGGCTCTGGTGCATGATATGGGCACACATCGCTGAGGTTGTGGTCTTGCCGTGGGTACCAGCCACGCAAAGTCCCTTGTGGGCTCGGGTGAGCGTGCCAAGCACTTGGGCCCGTTTCTGAATCTCAAAACCGTTGCTGCGGAAATAGGTCAGCTCGGAATGGTCGTCAGGGATGGCGGGTGTGAAGATGATAAGGGTTGTCTCCTTATCAAGGCATGGAGATGGTATGAGGTCGACGTCATCGGTGTAATGCAAGAGCATGCCTTCCTCTTCAAGACGGACGGTCAGCGGGGTAGAGGTCCTGTCGTAACCGGCAACCAACAGCCCTTTATGGAGGAAATATCTGGCAATAGCACTCATGCCGATGCCGCCAGCACCGACGAAGTAAACGCTTTTAATGTCTTTGAGGTCTTTCATCTGTTAAGATATAGTTGAATTTTTTGCCAGATGTATCACGCGATCGGCTATTTTTTCAGCGGATTGATGTTTCGCCAATTGAAGGATATTTGTATGGAGATCTTTCAGCTTTTTCTCATCGGCCACCGTGTCAAGGGCTGTGCGCAGCAGTTGTGAAGGGGCGTCGGCATCTGAGACGTAGATTGCAGCGCCTTTCTCCACAAGAGCCATCGCATTGTGGTATTGGTGATTCTCTGCCACATTGGGGGAGGGAACGAGAATCACGGGCATGCCCAAAAGACAAAACTCAGAGATGCTGCTGGCTCCGGCACGGCTCACCACAAGGTCAGCGGCGCGGTAGGCCACTCCCATGTCACTGATGAAATCGGTGACTTTCAGATGACTTGTCGGTTGATGGTCTGCAAGACGCTTCTGGATCTCTTCATAATAGTATTTTCCTGTCTGCCACAGGATATCGGCACCGCCTTGCTCTACAAGGTCGAGATGCTGAAGCACGCTCTCGTTGAGCGTGCGGGCTCCCAGGCTGCCACCGACGATGAGGATGATTTTCCTCGAAGGGTCAAGCCCCAACTGCCTGGCGGCATCCTCGCGGCTGAGACGGCACTCGAGGAGCGACTGGCGAACAGGGTTGCCAAGATTCTCTATCTTATCTGCTGGAAAGAAGCGCTCCATACCGTCATAGGCGACACAGATCTTAGACGCTTTCTTCGCCAGCAACTTGTTGGTCACCCCGGCATAGGAGTTTTGCTCCTGGATGAGACAAGGGATTCCCATGTCGGCACATTTGTTGAGGGTGGGACCACTGGCGTAACCTCCTACTCCCACTGCGGCCATCGGGCGGAATTCGCGGATAATCTGCTTAGCCATGCGCTGACTCTTGAAGAGTTTCCAGAGAACAACCACATTGCGTAATAGGTTCTTTCTGTCAAAACCGCAGACAGGCAGACCTTTAATCTGGTAGCCTGCTGCAGGTACACGCTGCATCTCCATCCTTCCCTCTGCTCCGACAAAAAGGATTTCAGCATCTGGAACTTTAGCCATGATGGCGTTGGCGATGGAAATGGCGGGGAAAATATGCCCGCCAGTACCGCCTCCGCTGATGATGATTCTCAGTTGATTGCTCATGGTCTGATTTTATTTGCAAAAGTAATGTTTTTTTTTCTCTTCACCCAATTTTCAAGAGGTTTTTATTTTTTCTGTTTCCAACCTGTTAATTGGTTTCTTTTTCTTGGCGGATATGCTGACACTGAGCATCGCACCGATGTACATACAATTGATGACGGTCGAGGTGCCGCCCTTGCTGATAAGTGGCAATGGCTGGCCTGTCACAGGGGCCAGGCCGACAGCAACCATCATGTTGAACATCGCCTGGGTCACCAGCAGCAGGGCAAGGCCCATGATGAGGAAGGCGGGGAAATTGTTGACACACCGCTCGGCGATGCGCCCGGCACGCCATAACAGGAAAATATAGAGCAGCATGATGAAAATGCCGCCGATCAGACCCAATTCCTCAATGATAATCGCATAGATGAAGTCGGAGAAGGCTTGAGGAAGCAAGTCACGTTCCTCAGAGTTGCCTGGTCCTTTGCCGATGAAACCGGATGAGGCAATGGCGATATTGGCATGCCCCACCTGAGAGTCTTTGTCCAGATCAAAATCATTGGGTGCCACTTCCTCATTGTTGACGAATTTGAGTATGCGCCCTTTCCATGTGCCTGCACGGTGGAAGATCTTGTCGAAAAGACCTGGACTTTCTTTCTTTTCCACTTGCTCGGTGAGCACGTTTTTGCCATTGGGCACCGTCTCTTCCTTGCCCACCAGCATGACCAGCATCAATAAGACAACACCAACCAAGGCTACGCCACCGATGAGCTTGCCGATCTTTTTCTTCGACACACGGCCAAAGAACATCATGCCCACCACGACGACGCCTATGAGCATGGCGGTGGACAGATTCTCAAACATGATGAGTACCATTAACGGCACGGAAATGGTCATGATGTATTTGAAGGTCTTCTCTTCTGTCCCGTTTTCTGTCTGCATGGCACTAAGTATCTGTGCCACAGCCAGTACGATGGTCCCCTTCGCAATTTCAGATGGTTGGAATTGCACACCGAAAAACGACACCCACCTTTGAGCACCATTGGTACTTTGTCCTGCCATCAGCACCCACAAGAGCGTGATGACACTTAAGAGGATGAGGAAGATGGTGGCAATCTTGAAATATTTGCAGTCAATGTTTTGTACAATAACCACGCAGATCAGTCCGGCGAATAGGATTCCACCATGCTTGAAAATAGGTCCCCAGTAACTGGCCTTGTTGTAGGTGAGGGTGCTGCTGGAACTGAATACTTCAATGAGACTGACGATGCAGAGGAAGAAGAAGATCATCCAGATCACCTTGTCACCCTTGAAAATGTTGCCAATGGATATTTTCATCTTTTGTTAAAGGTTTCTGACGAGGGTCTTGAATTGCTCGCCACGGTCTTCCATATTTTTGAATAAATCAAAACTTGCGCAGCAGGGGCTCAGCAGTACGGTGTCGCCCGGCTGGGCCAGTTCGTAACAGGCTTCCACACAGTCTTTCATGCTGTGGGTGTCGCGCGTGGGGATGCCGAGACCGTCAAAGAAATCATGGAGTTTGCGGTTGTCGGCGCCCAGATACACCAAAGCACGACATTTCTGTTTCACCAGGTCTTTGATCTCGTTGTAGTCGTTGCCCTTGTCTTTTCCACCGAGAATGAGCACGGTGGGGGTATTCATGCTCTCAAGGGCATACCAGCAGGCATCCACATTGGTCGCCTTGGAATCGTTGACATACAGCACGCCGCGCACCGTCGTCACTTTCTCCAGACGATGCTCCACTCCGGGGAAGTCGCTGAGGCTCTTGCGGATATATTCTTTTTGGATGCCGGCAATATTGGATGCCAGACCTGCTGCCAGAGAGTTGTATATATTGTGCTTGCCGGTCAGGCTCAGTTCTTCCTGCTCCATGTTGAATGGGGTGGGTTTCTCCAAGTGGTAAGTGCCTTCTTCAATGTAGCCAATCGAACCTTTCTCTTTGAGTTCGGAGAACGGATACTGGATGGCCTTGATATCGTATTTCTCCAATTCCCGGCGGATGATGGGATCATCGTTCCAGTAGATGAAACTGTCGTCGCTGGTCTGGTTTTGTATGATGCGCATCTTGGCATCTACATAATTCTGCATGCAGTTGTCATAGCGGTCGAGATGGTCGGGCGTGATGTTGAGCAAGATGGCGATGTTGGCACGGAAGTCATACATGTTGTCGAGCTGGAACGAACTGAGTTCGATGATGTAGTAGGCATGTGGGTCTTCTGCCACTTGAAGGGCCAGACTGCGTCCAATGTTTCCTGCCAGTCCGGCATCATAGCCAGCCGACTTGAAAATATGATAAATCAGCGAGGTGGTCGTGGTCTTCCCGTTGCTGCCTGTGATACAGATCATCTGCGAGTCGGTATATCTGCCGGCAAATTCTATCTCGCTGATGATGTGGATGCCCTTGGCGATGGCTTGCTGGATAATGGGAGCCTTGTCGGGGATGCCCGGGCTCTTGATGATCTCATCAGCATTGAGGATCAGTTCCTCTGTATGATGTCCTTCTTCCCATGTGATGCCATGACTGTCAAGCAGTTGCTTGTATCTGTCCTTGATACAAGACATATCGGAGACAAACACGTCAAAACCTTCTTTTTTTGCCAATACGGCGGCACCTGCTCCACTCTCAGCGGCACCCAATACTACAATTCTTTTCATATTCTATTCTATTTTTTCCTTTTATTATTTTCAATCAATTATCTGTCTTTTCATTGAGTTGGGCATTGCCCTCATTTTCAGTAAGTTGTCTTTCCTTTTTATCTCATCTTGAGCGTGATGATAGTGAGTGCGGCCAAGATGATGGTGGTGATCCAGAACCTCACCGTGATCTTTGACTCATGGAATTGCCGTTGGGGCCATCCCCTGAGAATAAAACGGCTCGTGGGGTCAAGATCCTTGTCGAGTTTGCGGAAGTTGTCGTGGATGGGGGTGGCTCGGAAAATACGCACTCGCTCACCCTTACGCAACTTGTATTTGAAATAGCCTGTCTGCAGGATGACACTCAGGCTCTCGACGAAGAATATTCCGCAGAGGATGGGCAGAAGCAACTCCTTGTGGATAATGATGGCGCACACGCCGATCACGCCACCGATCATCAGTGATCCGGTATCGCCCATAAACACCTGCGCGGGATAGGCATTGTACCACAAGAAACCGATCATGGCTCCCACAAAAGCACACAAGAAGACTACAAGTTCTTGAGAGCCAGGGATATACATAATATTGAGATAGGACGCATATTCTATGTGACTACTCACATAGGCAAAGATGCCCAGCGTCACTCCGATGATAGCGGAATTGCCGGCGCACATACCATCCATGCCATCGTTGAGATTGGCTCCATTGCTCACGGCTGTCACCACAAGAATGGTGAGGATGACGAAAAACACCCATCCGGCAGCATTCTTGTATTTGCCCATGAAAGTAAAAATCTTGGAATAGTCGAGATTGTGGTTCTTGACGAAGGGAATCGTGGTCATCAACGACTTCTCTGGCTTAGACTTATGTGTGACCATCGTCTTTCCTTCCACACGCTCGGTGGAGATGGTCTCGTTGATCTTCGCATCAGGACTGGCCCATAGGGTGAGGCCTACAATCATGCCGATGGCTATCTGTCCCACCAGTTTGTAGCGTGGTGACAGACCATCCTTGCGCTTCCTGATAATCTTGATGTAATCATCGAGGAAACCGAGACCACCAAGACAGATGGTAGTGACGATCATCAGCAACAGGTATATGTTGCGCATACGTCCGAAGAGAAGCACTGGGACGAGGATCGAGACAATGATGATGAGTCCACCCATCGACGGTACGTTTTTCTTCTCCACACCGAAAGGGTCTATGGATTTGTCGCGCTGCACCTCAGAGAAGTTCTTGCGCTTCATATAGACAATGAATTTCTCACCAAACCATGCTGAGATGACGAGTGAGAGGATCAGTGCGGCAAGCGACCTGAACGAAATGTAGTGCCACATGTGTGCCCCAGGGATGTCGAACTGTTCCAGAAATCTGAAAAAATAATATAACATTTCCTAATAGTTTTGTGTTTGTCTGATGTTTAGTTGTCTTGTTGTTGACTGGCGAAGAGAGTCTCAAGTTCCTCGCGGTCATCAAAATGGTGTTTCACACCGCAGATTTCCTGATAATCCTCATGGCCTTTTCCTGCCACCAGCACGACGTCGCCCTTCGTGGCCATCATACAGGCGGCACGGATAGCCTCACGGCGGTCGACGATGGTGACCACCTTGCGTTTCTGCTGTGGGGTGAGCCCTTCCATCATGTCGTTGATGATGGCCTGGGGCTCCTCATAACGGGGGTTGTCGCTGGTGATGATCACGCGGTCGCTTTGGCGCACGGCTTCACGGGCCATGAGCGGACGTTTACCTTTGTCACGGTTGCCACCGGCACCACATACGGTGATCACTTTGCCTTTGCCGGAGAGCACCTCGTGAATGGCGTTGAGCACGTTTTCCAGAGCGTCAGGGGTATGGGCATAGTCCACGATAGCGGTATATCCCTCGGGTGACCTGACAGGTTGGAGGCGGCCGCTCACACTGTGAAGGGTGCTCATCACGACAAGCGCATCATCGGCGGAGACACCGAGCATGCGGGCGGCGCCATAGACAGCCAGGAGATTGCTGACGTTGAACTTACCGATAAACTGTACGCCGATTTCTCTCCCGTCTACTTCCAGATACATTCCTTCGAAATGGCACTCCAGGATGCGGGCCTTGAAATCGGCCATGCTGCGGGTGGAGTAAGTGCGCACCTCTGCCTTGGTGTTCTGCACCATGAACATGCCGTTCTTGTCATCGGCATTGGTGATGGCAAAAGCATCTTTCGGCAGATTGTCGAAGAATGCCTTCTTGGCATCGCGGTAGTTCTCAAACGTTTTGTGGTAGTCGAGATGATCGCGGGTGAGATTAGTG
>CADCQC010000300.1 GCA_902803455.1 uncultured Prevotellaceae bacterium | reverse complement strand
TGACAACCAGGGCGTCACCGTGGCATTGAAGGATGGTGGCAAACCATTTAACCCACTTTTGGCAGGCAAGATGGCTGATCTCGACATCGGTAAGGAAGGCTTCGAACATCTGGGTTTGCGCCTGATCAACAATATCATAGAGGATATCTCTTATAAATATATGTATGGCTTGAATGTCGTTTTAATTAAGATGAAGGCGTAGAAAAACCTCCTTTGGGGGGCTGAAACCAACAACAAACCTTCTTGTTTTGTGGCATTGTTGTCACTTTTTCGGATAATTGTGATATATTTGCACTTGGAAATCAACTATAGAGACACAACAATGAAAAGAGTCGTGACAATAATGACGCTATGCCTGTTGACAATGCTGGCAACAGCGCAGACCAGCAAGGAGGCCAGGAAGTGGCTGAAGAAGAGTGAGTGGAGCACATTGAAGAAGGCTAAGCCTCACAAAACGCTGAATGTGGACGAGTTCTACCGCCAATATCAGAAGAACAAAGAGCAATGGGACATACTTTACCGATGGCTCTGTGAGACAGACTTGATGGCTATTCCTAAAGGCAAGCATCCCATTCCTGGCTCTACATTGGTGGCCAGTGTGGAGGACTCAGAGAACGAACCCCTGGAGAAACGAGGGACGGAAAGCCATCGCAAGAAGATAGACTTCCAACTGGTGGTGAAAGGTACCGAGGGCTTCGCACTGCTGGATCATGAGTCAAGCACCATCAAAAATCCGTATGACGAGAAGAAAGATGTGATGCGTTACCATTTTGTGAAGGAAAAGACCAACTTCTTTGATGTCAAGGCGGGGCAGTTCGTTATCTTCTTTCCGACCGACTGGCACATTGCGAAGCTGTCTAACAAAAAGAAAAACGGCAGCCAGCAGATTCGTGTCATTGTGGTCAAGATGGATTATAAGGACTGATACAGATCAGTCGTTGTTGCCATGATGATCTCGTCAGCTCCCCCTATTTGCGACAGTTTTTTGGGGTGTATGTGTCATCTGTCAGCAGCACCGACCGCACCATATCGTCCCCACAGCCGAAGTCATCGATTTGGGCTGTGGGGAAAGTGTGCTCAATGTGGTTGGAACACACAGCGTCGACGATTAAAAAGAGTCGGAATGGGTCAACGTGGGCGAGGAAGGCGAGGACGACGAAGTCATCATGGCCAACCAAACCAGTCTCTGGGATTGATTAGAAGACAAATCCTAAATTCACATACAAGTATGGCTTTTTGGTGTAGTTGCTGTAGCCAATAGAAGCGCCAAGTGGGCCAAACATGGTGTCGAGGTAATATGCCAGCTGAGCACCAAGTATGGTTTTGTGGTCTAGGATCTCCTTCAGGTAGCGCGACTGTTGTGCCCCTGCGATGCGGAGTAGCAGGTAGTGCTTGCCGCCCATACGCTGCTGAGCCTGCAACTGGGCTGCTATGAATTGACGGTTGATGTGCTCCAGGTTGCCGATGCCGGCGAAGGGCATCTGCTGTTCCACGTAGTGCCCGAACCATTCTCCGCCTATTGTGTTTTCAAAACCAGTGGGAACGATAGAACCAAGGAGCAGCCGACCGTAGAACATGGGCTGAAGGGTAAAACGACTACCAAAAGAGAACGACTTACGCCAGTTGGCGCTTACATCGCTCATGCCGGCCTTGCCCTGAAGTTGTGCGAAGTTGTCGGTCATGTAGGCATATCCGGCCTGAAACCGTGCCCCTCGTGTGGGGAAATACCAGTTGTCTTCGCTATTGAAGTTCACCCGTGCGCGATAGCTGTAGAAATGCTCGTTATGGAGGTCGACATCGAGCACGTGTTCTGCCTCCAATGTGTTGCGGTAGTGCATATAGTCCCACCTTACTCCCATCTGCAGGTTGAAGTGCCTGAGGTCGAGGTTGATTGGGATCACCTCCGCCTGGAATTGGTTGTAGAGAATGTTATAGAAGAGGTCGCCCTCCTTGTAAATGTCTACGTCGTTCCGGTAGAAGGTATATGCGAACTTCGGACAGGTGAATGTCTGTGTGTGCAGGGAGAGTTCGCCACGTGCCATATTGCGCTTGCCCAGTCGCAGTGTGACATCGATGTCCATCGGCATCGATGCCTTGATGGGGAAGTCGGCACCCAGTTGTAGGGAAGCATGTTCCTCTGAGTCGTAGCGAATTCCCACATACGCTTGGTTGGTCTTGCGGTTGCCGGCAGTGAGTATCACGCGCACCCCATTGCCGTCGGGCTCGAGCCGGCACTCTGCTGTCTGGTAAAACAAGTCCATTCGCATGGTGGTGGTGAGCTGTTGCTGAAGTTTCGCATCGATGGAGTCGCTCTTCAGTGGCGACGATAGGTCGATCATGTGTCGTGGAAGATGCTTGGCATCATCAACGGTGTTGAGAATGCGGAACTTATGTTTCAGGAATCGTACGTCTTGTGGTGTCATGTTCTCGAAAACATACCCTGTGACAGGATGCTTGTCGGTCATCACTGTGGGGTTTTGGGGGTGCAGGATGACGTACTCGAAAGAGTCACCGAGGCAGATGAGCTTTTTCAGTTCCATCAGTTCATTCCAGTGCCTCATCGTCTCTTCCTCACCCCTGCGGATGAGTGTGTCAATTGCTGTGAGTGAGAAGCTGGCAGCATTATAGCCTTTCGTGTCTACCTGTACGTGGAGGTCGGTGATGGCGAGGTTCTCGTCGAGTTTGTTCTTACAGTTCACATCGATGATTTGGCTGAGGATGCTCATCGTGCGGCCCATGTCGTTGGCTATCTTCGGCTCTCCCTGCACGGTGACACCGATGATGATGTCGGCACCCATCTCGCGTGCGATATCCGCAGGATAGTTGTTGCGCAGTCCGCCGTCCACCAGCACCTTGTCTCCCAATCTTACCGGTGAGAATGCTGCCGGGATGGCCATAGAGGCCCGCATGGCGACAGGAAGGCGCCCGCTATGGAAGTCATATTCCGAGTTATCGATGACATTGGTTGCCACGCAGGCGAAGGGGATGGGAAGGTCGCGTGAGAAATCAAGAGAATCGGTATACC
>CADCQC010000299.1 GCA_902803455.1 uncultured Prevotellaceae bacterium | reverse complement strand
TTTTTATGCAATTGGCTTCCGGAGTTCAGTTTCGTGTTTATTCTTGTCAACCGCATAGCGATTTTCCGCCCTGATCAGATTTCAGAATAAAGAACAGCCTGATCTTTTGCATAATTCAACGCATAGGAATCCGGATAAACAAACAGCATGAGATGACGGCAGTTATTAAACGCATCCGGTTCAATTTCTGTCACGGAGGCGGGAATCTGAAGGGTCAGAAGATTTTCACAGCTTTCAAAGGCTTCAGACCGGATTGATTCAATTCCTTCAGGGATGATGACCTGATTAAGGTTTTCGCAGCGGGTAAAAGCATGGGCGGGAATTTCCTTCATTCTGGCAGACAGCACAGCCGAGTCAAGCATGATGCAGGATCCGAAGACGTGGGCTCCGAGTATTTCCAGGGAATCGGGAAGCCTGACAGTTTCCAGAGATCTGCATCCTTCAAAGGCCGCGTCTCCGATATCAAGCAGTCCGTCCGGAAACACTATTTCGGTCAGTGATCCGCATCCGCTGAACGCACATGACGAGATAATTCTGACAGATTCGGGCAGTACGACCGTTTCAAGAAGGCTGCATGCGTAGAATACTGAATAGTCAATCAATTTCAGCCCGGAAGGCAAAACGGCTGTCTTCAGATTTGAACAGCTGTGGAAAGCGTTGCTTCCTATACTTCTGACTGAATCAGGAATTGTAATAGCTTTCAGTGCCTTGCAACCGTAAAAGGCTTTTGCTTCAATCGCCGAAACTGAATCAGGAAGGTGAATTTCCTCCAGATGCGTTCTGTTTGCAAACGCTTCCTCACCGATCACATTCACATTTTCCGGGACCTGATAAGAACGGATTGTTTTATCAAAAGGAAAGAAAACCAGTTTCTTTTCCCTGAGGCTGATTAAAGCGCCGTTAATACAGGAAAAGCAGGGATGACCGTCTGCGATGATAAATGAGGAGAGGGAAGTACAGCCCGAAAAAACATTGTTTCCAAGTTCACTCAGTTTAGACGGGACTGTAACCGATGTAAGCGATTCACATGCTGAGAAGGCATTGTCGCCGATGGATGTCAGACCAGTGAAGTACTTGAGTTCCTCAAAGGTGGTGATTTCAGCACCTTGGAACTGATTATCGATAGCCGTCACGGCAGCAGCCTCGTCATAAGTCACATATCCATCGTTGTCTGCATCGAAGGAAGCCACACAGATGGCAGCCACATTGGCATCAGCGAAATTGATGATATTGGCGGCATAGTCGGCAATGGTTCCCTCATAGAAGAAGTTAAACCATTTCCATCCCTGGGCAGCGGCATAGAGGTCTTTCGTTCCTTCTGGCACGAACAGGCGACCAGTGATCTCTCCATTGGAGACTGGGATCGCATTAGCGAAAGTGCCATCAGCGATGGCAAGAGGAGAAGCCCACTCCACCTGTGTGCGGATACCCTTGGCCACACCGTCAAAAGCACTGACACCGATACTGGTGACGGAGGTAGGAATCTTGAGGGTATAGAGACTCTCACAATCGGCAAAGGCATGGTTGCCAATGGTGGTGGTGGTGGAAGGGATGGTGACAGAGGTTAGGCTTGAGGCTCCCTCAAAGGCGTTTTCACCAATCGTCACCACATTGTTGAGATTCAGTTTCTCTATCGTCTTCGCACCAGCCAGCGCATAGGGACGGATCGTCTTCACGTCGGCCAGGATGGTGAAAGAACTGATAGCGGCACCGCAAGCCACAGCCACGAACTCAGTCTTGTCATAGGTCACGATATAAGTCATGTTGGCGTTAGACTTAAAACTCGTATTGGAAGTGGTCACCTCCAGTTTTTCGTTAGCAGTACAGTTGGCAAAAGCGCCATTACCAATCTTTGTCACCTTAGCTGGAATGGTGAAAGATTTGATGCTGGAACACCCGTCGAAAGCATGGGCACCGATGGAGGTGAAATTCTGTGGGAATATCACAGCAGCAAGGCTGGAGCACCCGAAGAACGCATAGTCGCCAATGGTAGTCAGCGCATTCTGGAATGTCACCTTTGAGAGTGAGGTACAGCCCGAGAAAGCCTCCTGACCAATGGTGCTCGTATTGCTCGACATGGTGATCTCCTCAAGGCTGGTACATCCACGGAAAGCGGATGCAGGAATCGATTTCACACCGGAGAATGATCTCAATTCTGTGAAACTTGTAATCTCTGTGTTTCCTTGGAAGACATTTCCCAAATTGGTGACTTGTCTGGCTTCATCGTATGTCAATTCTCCGTCGCCGTCGGTATCCCATTTTAAGCAGATGGCTTTCACCACAGGATCCTTAAAGGCCATCGCCACCGAGTAGTCTGCGTATCCTTTAATATTCTTGAAATTCTTCCACACCTCAGCGGCACTGTAGACAGCCTGATAGCCAGATAAGACATACAACTCGACGCCTGATTGAGGATTACTTGCATCTCCTGAGAGGTTGACACCACTGAAGACAGACCCATCAATGGCTAGAGGCACTGTCCACTGGACCGTCACCTTCTTCAGGTTGACACAATCTTGAAAAGCACCGCTACCGATCGACACCACAGAATTGGGGATGGTGAGTTCCTTCAGAGTGCCACAGCTGGCGAAAGCATCGTTTTCGATGACTTTCAACTTATAAGTGACATTTCCATAGATAACCGTACGGGGCAGCACCAAATTGGTCGGACCAATTTCATCTTCGTCCAAATTACCTATGGTAGGATCTGAAGGAGTCAATTGGTTCAGAAAATACTCGTTATCCCAGCCTATGACAGCGACTGCCGGCTCATCGCCAGAGATGGTGGTATATATGATACCAGCCAATTGAAAGCGGGCAGCAGAGACGTAGGTCGCCATACAAACTGAAATGAAAGCGAACAATAATCTTAAATGTCTCATAAATCTATTATTCTTGTTGTGAAAAAGTCAGCATACATCTCCTATCAAAAAAAACATCGTCCATCCGCAGATGGAGAAGAGAACAGGAAATCTTTAAAAAATCCCTCCCCAGACCCCTATAATTCCGGTCGAAGGAGGGATTATGTTATAAATTTTGGTGAATATTACTTCACGACAACTTTTTTACCATTGATGATGTAGATACCCTTGTTGGCAGCTTTCTCCACCTTCATACCAGAAATGGTGTAGATATCACCCTGCTCTGCATCGGAAGCCATCTGTGAGATACCTGTGGCATCATCGAAGAAGTAACCAGCGACAGCAGCTTCCTCACCTTCGAGGTAAGCCCTATACTGTGGAATCACCACGTCCTTTGTCTCGTCCACGCGATAGAAACCTACACCTGTAGATTTTTCGGCCAGCGCATAGATATTGTTGGCGGTCACTCTCAACGGAGCAGAGACAGTGCCTTTCAGCAAATTGGCAGCAGGAGCAGCAATTTCCTCTTTGGTGGTCTTCAGGCTGTAAGTGCCCGGCTCACCCTTGATAATGATCGGGGTCTTGGCAGCAAACTTGGTGTCATCCACTTTCTTAAGGAAAGCACCATTATGAGCAGCCACAACACCAGCCTCAAGATCAGAGTTATCTGTGAAATCAAGAGCAACAGGCCAGCAGAATGTGCCATAACCAGACTCACCGATGGTGTAGTTGACCACATAGTCGATAGAGAAGGGAACTTCATCAGGAACGACACGCTGGTTGTTCTTGTTGGTCATAGAAAGCGCTTGATCATCATTTCCACCCAACTCCACCTCATACTTGCCAGTTTGCATAGTATCTTCGGCCTTCACCTTGAGAGAGAATATGGTCTGAGGCACATTTTTCTCCACGGGGAAGAATGCGGCATTAGCCGGATTATAAAGTAAGAAACGGAATTCATTCATTTTTGAATTAGTCCTTGATGCAGGAACAAAATTAGTGGAGAGCGTAAAATACGCATCTGCGGCAAGCCCCTCGTTGACATTAGCCACAATATCATATTTGAAAAATTTTTCCAAAAAAATGGTAGCGGGATCTATACCATCCTCCTCTGCATATTCCAAGGCTTCTTGATAATCAGCGACTGCAGCATCATAATTGGTGACCACAGGTGTAACACCCTCGGGGAGGAAAATGATACCTTGTAAACCTGAGAAAAACTTAGCACGTGTATGCTCACAAGCTATTTTAACTTCAACTTGCTCTCCTGCGGCAATAGTGATGTCTTCAGGAGAAACAGAAAGTTTCTGTGCAAATGAACTACATGCCAACAGCAGCATGACTGTTCCGAGTAAACATTTCTTCATATTAGCTAAAAATTTGTTTATATTGTATTATTAATTTCCCAATATTTTCTCAACGATCATCAGCACATCGGTCACATCAATCTCTTCATCTTTGTTTATATCCATCGCACTGCTGTAGAGTGAATCATGGTCAAGAATATAGGAGACGACATGCATGCAGTCGGTGACATCAGCGATCGTATCACCATTTACGTCACCAAGCTCTGCTTCGATCTTATTGGCCTTGAAGGCTACATTCGTCCACGATGCCTTGACAGAGCCAGCAGAGACGGAAAACAGGTCACGTAAATTCACTGTCCCACCGTTGTAATCCTCTGTAGCAGTCACAGAAATGACGAGCAAAGCCTCATCAACAGTAGCCATCGGTGTCATCTCGTAAGAGGTGGACAAAAACCTGTAGAGGTTGGGCCCCACTTCACCGACAAACAACTCCTGGCCGGATGGTGTGAGCCTGTTGGTCAACCGGCATTTGTTTTTGTTGATCACCAGTCCTTCAGGTAATTTCACATCCATCTGAAAGGATACCAGATCCTTCTTCGTGTTGTTCAGATAAACATAAAACTCACGGGTCTGCCCTTGTGCAATCCCCATGTCGTCGACATTTACATCATCGGCCACAGCAACCAAGGCTGAAAGCAGAAAAACGGAGGCAAGAATGCACTTGCGGCAATAGGCTATCGTTTTCACGGTCATCTCTGTCAAGTCAGCATTTTAAAGCACGCTTTGAATAAATAGTGTCATGAATTTAAGTGGACCAGCATTATTGATGGATGCTACCACTAACCATTATCCTACTTTTCAATGTGCAAAATTAAAAAATTAATTTAAAACCACCTATGTTTGTATCTTTTTTTTTAACCAAAAATGCAATTTTGCTTTTTTATGCGAATAAAAGATATGGAAATTAACAAAATTTAATAATGGCGTAGTCAAGAGGTCAATTCGGCGCTGTAGGATCAATGACGGCATCTCCTCTCAGTTCGGGTGTGTTGGAAGATGCAGGCAACTCCCCCCCAGTGAGCAAGACCGACAAGGCTTTTGCATCCCCGACATCGACCTTTCCGTCGCCATTCACATCCGCCTTGCCAACATTGAAAGAAGTACTCGCCTTTTTCATCACATAGCGTATGATATCCACCACATCGACCAAATCCATCACATTATCACCATTGACATCAAATTGCGTGTTGGCAGCCGCCTTCATCTGCTTGGGAGAAGGATTGACGACAGCATCAGTTGCAATGGAGTCACCTTTAGAAACGCCATTCTGCGCAAATACCCCAAAAGGCATTGCCCATATCATTGCCAACAAAAAGATCATTCTAAACATACTACAACTCTCCACATATTCTCCTTTCCAGCAAGCCAACAAACTTGCTCGTTGCAAATTTACACATTATTTTTTGAACAATCGCCAATTATAACATTTTTTAGTGTATAATGTACAAATATCAATGACATTTGTCGGATGCAGGATATCAACTGCCAAACGGGAACAGGCCATACAACTGCGCGTCGATGCTGTCGGTGACACGCTGGAAATCTGAAGGATTGTTCTCAAACTTGCAGGTGTCTCCATCAATAATGATCAGGCGTCCCTGGTACCCTTCGATCCAACGCTCGTAACGCTCATTGAGACCTTGAAGGTAATCAATTCTGATCGACTTCTCAAAATCCCGCCCCCGCTTGGCAATCTGCGCCACGATGTTGGGTATCGACGACCGGATATAGAGCATCAGATCAGGCAGTCCCACTAAAGATATCATCAGGTCGAAGAGGTCACTGTAATTGTCGAAGTCACGGTCGCTCATCATCCCCATATCATGCAAGTTGGGGGCAAAGATGCGGGCATCCTCGAAGATGGTGCGGTCCTGGATGATCACCCCATCATATTTCGAGATCTCCACCACCTCCTTGAAACGCTTGTTGAGGAAGTATATCTGGAGATTGAACGACCACCTCGCCATATCGGCATAGAAGTCATCCAGATAAGGATTGTTGTCCACGGGTTCATAACGCGGTTCCCAACCATATCTCTTAACGAGCATACGGGTCAGGGTGGTCTTGCCACTGCCAATGTTTCCAGCTACAGCGATATGCATAAGTAAAATATTTTTATGTTTCAGGGAATAGTCCAAACAGATGGGAATCAATCAGATGCAGGATCTTAGCCAAGTCTGCCCGCCTGTCGAGGAAGTCGAGCTGGTCGACATCGACGGTGAGCACACGACCTTTGTAGTGGTGATAGATGAAATCGTCGTAGAGTGCATTCAGGTTTTTTAAGTAGTCCAACTGGATCTGCTGCTCATAGTCGCGCCCCCGCTTCTGGATGTTGCTCACCAGATGAGGTATGGAGGCACGTAGATAAATCATCAGGTCGGGTGTTCGCACAACCGACATCATCGACTCAAACAATTCCATATAACAATGAAAATCGCGGTCATCGAGATGCCCCATCGCATGGTTGTTGGCGGCAAAAACATACACGCCCTCGAATATACTACGATCTTGGATCACTGTCTGATCAGATCGCGAGATATCGAGGATGTCCTTGAAACGCTGTTTGAGAAAATACACCTCCAAAGCAAACGACCATCGTGGAATATCCCGATAATAATCCTCCAGATAAGGATTGAAGTCTACAGCCTCAAACTTCGGAATCCATCCATAATGACGTGCCAACAGCGTGGTGAGCGTGGTCTTTCCGCTACCAATATTACCCGCTATGACAATATGCACTAAATATGAGTGTTAGTTCTGCCGCAAAGATAATGAATATTTTGCAAACAAACAAGAACAAGGAGACCTTTTTAGCTCATCATGCGTTTTTTCTTCATGATCATGTCTGCTGCAGCCATGACTGTAAACTTATTATTATCATCCACATGGGCCGTATCAATGATCAGCATCGGCATATCTATCAACAGCATCGCATCAGCCATGACTGCACGCCATCGGATAGCATCCTGAAAAGAAAAAGATGGCTTGAACGGATTATTCAAGACAATTTTTGTAATTTCGCAGCCGTAAACAAGTAAAAGCGCATGACATCCCCTACCCTCACACCAACTGAAGAACGCAAGAAAGGCATGTGGCAGTTGCACCTGAGTGTCTTTCTGGCGGGTTTCACCGGACTGTTCGGAAAACTCATCACACTCAACGAGGTCGACATCGTGTGGTATCGAATGTTCTTCACTACCCTGATCCTGCTGGTCTTCACAGGAATCCCCAAAGTGGGGATCAGGAAGATGTGGCAGATAGCAGGCTGCGGCACCTTGCTCGGCCTTCACTGGATCCTTTTCTACGCCAGTATCAAGGCATCCAACGTGTCGATAGGCGTGGTGTGCTTCGCTACCGTAGGATTCTTCACCGCCATCCTCGAACCCCTCATCCACCATCATGCCATCTCACGGAGAGAGATTGCCCTGTCGCTCATCACCCTCGCCGGCATCGCACTCATCTTCTCTTTCGACGCACGCCACCGCACGGGTATCAGCATCGGCCTGATATCCTCCATCGTCTGCACCTTATATATAATATATAATAAAGACATCAGCCGTGATGTGAGGACGCGTGATGTGCTCTTCTGGCAGATGGCAGGAGGATTTGTCGGCATATCTGCCATCATTCCCCTCTACCTGCTCATCTTCCCCAGTGCCACACCGGTCATCGTCATCCCTGAAGGCACTAACCTATGGCTGATGCTCTGCCATGCGCTCTTCTGCACCGTGGGACTCTACATGCTGCAGATCATGGCCCTCAAAAGGTTATCGGCATTCACCGTCAACCTCACCTACAATCTTGAACCCTGTTATTCCATCCTCTGGGCATTTCTATTTCTGGGAGAAGCGCGTGAACTCAATGCAGCTTTCTATGCCGGCATCACGCTCGTGGTGCTCAGCGTCTTGCTGACGGCAAGAGAGGAAAAGATGAAAAAGACAACAAACAACTGACATGCAAAAGAAAAAATGGCCCGTAGTGGGAATGGCATGTGCCGCTTGCGCCGCCAACGTGGAAAAGAAACTCAAATCACTCGAAGGGGTGGCCGATGCAGTGGTATCACTACCCGCGCGCACAGCTTTCGTCGAGTGGAATGAAGAAGTCATCCAACCCGCAGACATGAAGAGCGCGCTCAACGGCATCGGGTTTGACCTGATCATCGAGGAGGGGGCTGACGTGGAGGAGATGGAGCGGCGATCCTTCTCGCTACTCACCAAAAAAGCCATCATCTCATGGGGCATCGCCATCCTCGTCATGGCCATCACGATGGGATGGATCCATCTGGGCAACCGACAGACGACCAACCAGACAGCAATGATCCTGGCCATCGCCAATATGCTATACTGTGGCAGGGAGTTTTATGTCAAGGCATGGAAACAATGCCGCCATCTCACGGCAGGTATGGATACGCTCGTTGCGCTGAGCACATCGATATCGCTGATTTTCAGCATCTTCAACACTTTTTGGGGAGATAGCGTCTGGGGTGCCCGTGGACTCACATGGCACACCTATTTTGATGCATCGGTAATGATCATCACCTTCATCCTCACGGGCAAGGTCATCGAACAGCGAGCAAGGAAAAGTACATCAGACGCCATCAGGCACCTCATGGGGATGACACCCAAGACAGCACGCCTCTACAAGGGTGAAGTGACCGGCAAGGATGGCAAACAGGAGGCCATTTTTGAGGAAGTGCCCATCTCCACCATCCAACCGGGCGACATCATCGAGGTGAGAGCCGGCGACAAGATCCCTGTCGACGGTCAGGTGAGATGGGCCAACAGTTTCATGACCGACGACGGGGCATATGTCGACGAGTCGATGACCACCGGGGAACCCGCGCCGGTACTCAAGAAATGGGGAAATGAGGTGCTGGCTGGCACCGTCCTGAGTCAAGGACGGTTGCGCATGAAAGCGATAAAGACAGGAGAGAAGACCGCGCTCGCCGCCATCATAAGGATGGTGGAAGAGGCGCAAGGCAGCAAAGCCCCGGTGCAACGCACGGTGGACAAGATCGCCATGATCTTTGTGCCCGTGGTGGTCGCCGCCGCCCTGCTCACCTTCT
>CADCQC010000298.1 GCA_902803455.1 uncultured Prevotellaceae bacterium | reverse complement strand
ATCAAAGAAAGTTTCGTCTTGATATGAGCCAAATTCTACATGCTGCTGACACTCTGCAGCGCGTATTCTAAAAAACTGATGATAAGGATATACGTCTATTTTTTCCCAAGAGAAGTCCTCTCGAATTTCGGAAAGTCTAAACTTTAAGTAATTAGCTAATGTAATGTTATATGTCAACACTAAAACATCACCTCCAGTACGCTTCATGGCATTCACTGCTCTAAAAGCAAGAACCTGAGTTTTTCCTGAACCAGCGACACCACTTATTTTCTGTTGTGTTTCACTGCTTTCCGACAGTCGCCTTTGTGCGCCAATAGGTTGCATATCAATGCGACCTTCTTGATAGGAATGCCAGGATGGAGATATAATCTTAGCCAATTTTCTTTTAACAACATCGTCAAAAGCGTTGTTGTTGTATAGGAAGCCTGTAGTGGTATATAGATTTTGTGTTACTTCTCTATTTTCAATAAACTCCTTACCGAAAACAAAGGTGAAATTAACCACGTTAGCTTTGTATCCAAAGAAATCCTTTATCTCGTTTATAGTATTTTCTGAGAACACAACAACTTTTTTTATAAGGCTAAAATTCCGGCTATCCTCAATTGTACTCATCAAAAGTTCTTCTATACCATCCTTAATGCTTGACTGGCAAAGGTTTATAAGGTCAATTGGGGATTGATAGATTTTTCCTTGTATATCTATTTCTTTTTGATCTTCTGATAAAGTACATTCATTAAGGTTCTCCTCAAATACATTCAAGAGAAGCACACCCTTGTTCGGCCTGACAATAATAAAATCTACAGCCACTTCGTTTACAACTGCATCAATATACATTATGTCATCCACAGATAAGATGTTCTCCAACCTCCATGCGACTCTGGCTTTTTGAGGCGACAGTACATGGTTTTGTATCTGCAAGCGTAAGTCATATTCATTATAAATTGCTTCATGACTCTCACCCACCAATGCCAATCTATTTAGGTCTATTGTTGCACCATTATACTCAAAACATCTTGTCATACACGTGTAAGGATGTGCTGTTCTCTTTGTACGAGCATACCGTACACTGTCTATATGGCTGAAATAATTTTGCTCTCCAAAAACGGAACAAAATTTCTCAATTCTATAAGCTGCTCCATTTTTAGGGCCAATGCATAGTACGAAATGTCTCCCGTGTGCAGATGCCACCATTCTTGCAACTGCCCCTAAGTCAATAGTTGTTACATCTAAAATATTAGAAAACACATGGATGACATTGTTATATCTATATCCAATAGCATTAAGAATGTTTTGTTCAGTAATGCCGTTTGCTGGCAGATAAAGATTCTTCACATCTATTTCAACGGTGCCATGTGTAAGAATACGAACATTATCATTAGCGCGTTCTATAGCACTACGAGAAGGCTCAACAAGCGTTACTTTCCGAAGCCATTGAAGCAAATCTCGTTGCCTTAACACTTCAATTATTGTAGCAGACCCTATGCCTTGACCGCATCCCCAATCAACTATTTCAATACTACCCTGAATTTCATTAAAAGGAAAATTCATCATTGCGGCACGGCACTTGGTTGCATGCATGTCCCCGTATGCTGACATATAACAATTCAGTGCTACATCGCTTGCCAATAGGTCTATACCATGATTTAGCTCTGGATGAGTCCAAGGCTTTCCCTTATATTCTATCGGTAATGCATTGTAACAACAGTCTATAATGTCGTCAATACTATTACATCGTCTTATGACTTCTGCGTATGGCATAATCACCTACCTGTTATAGTTTCTGAAAATGGGTTAGCCTCGTGAGAACCGAAGTTACTTAAAGCCGTTTTTTTACTGGTATTCGCATAACAGTATTCACAACCATGAATACAGGTGTTATATTCACCAATATCTTTACTTTTTATGCATCCACAAAACAAGCGTTGTCCCTTGTCACGATTGTTACCGTGGATTGCGTAACAGCTATTAGGTAATATTATTGCATCCTCGGGTATTGCCTCCTTTTCTCCAAAGAGATTAGCTTCAGGAATGGGCATAATTTTCACATTCAGATGCTCCATAAGAACTCTATCATCATGAGCGAGGCGAATGATAAGATCATCATCGATACAATGATTGTGGTTTATCTTTTCAAGTTCAATTTTTTCACCGCATGTAGCCAGTTCGTAGTGCCACTTCTCATTTAGACGCACAAGTTCGCTTGCGAATTCACGCATTAGCTCTTCAGTCCAATTGGTGTACTGTATGTTCGATTTGTTCAGATTGGAACGAACCTTTGCATAGGTTTCTATATCGACAAAACTGAAAACGAGCTTTTCTGTATAACCAAGAAGCTGATTACCAATATTCTCTATTTTGGACAACAAAGAGTCAATACTTATTTGATCCGTAAGAATTAAGGGGTCAAAACGCCAAATAACATGACCTGGGCCAAGACATTCGACGAGTTGTTTGAATGTATCTATTCTTTTTGAAAGCGGTGGTACATTCTTTTCCAACCCCTCGGTTTCATAGTCGTTAAGAGAGTATTGTATGTAACAACCAATTCTTCTACGTTCCAATATCGGAAGATGTTGGATAAGAGGCTTTGGATTCTTAGACCAAAAAACGATGAAACGAGTGTTCTTATACGATACATAACTGCGAACACCATTAAAAGGGTTTGTCCATGCGGAATATCCTGCAACATCAAGACGATGGAAAAACCAGTCCGAATAGAACGCAGGTATATCCGTACTGCGACTTGCAGAAACGATGATAGGAGTTTGCATGTCAACAAGTTCTCCATTCTCTCGTGGTAGTTTTTGTTTATCCCATGTAGCCATAATTCCCTATTTCTCTTTCAACTGTTTAACTGCATCCTTGAAATCATCACAATGTTTATAAAGTAAGCCATCACGATAATTAAGGGTTGCTTCCAACAAGCACATATTCCATACTTCCTTGACGGCATAAAGGATTCTTTCGATGCTAACCTCAGATGGAATTTCATTATTAGCAGCCAAATAACCACTAAGGTATTTCTCCGACGGGTTGCCAATGCCCAACCGCTCGCATATCAACCAAGACACTGATTCTGCTTCAAATTCTTTTGCAGCATGTGATAGATTCCTCACGGGCCATTTCTCCCAATCGTGCGGTGCTACAAGATGTTGGCAGAAGAAGTGTCCTAACTCATGACAGATACTTGCAAAACATTCTCCCTTCTGCGCATTCTTATTGATGCTCAAAAGATAGTTAGCTTGCCATTTTAGATTTTGATCTTTACCTATATGCACATTGATGGAGTGTGAATTGCTCTTTAAAAGCTCTATCCGTGCTGCATAATCAGCTCCAGCTACAAACGATGAATCTATGGCGATACCCTGTATAGGGAGTCGGTCGATTATCGCATTGAGAGTATCATCAGGTACATCTCTTCTTGTCTTGTATGGTGCAGCAATCTCTTCCAATATTTCATCGTCTGTTTTCCAGAACAACCCAGTTTTCAGTGGATAAGTATCATTAATCTCAAACAAAAAGTCCACTGGTCCAAATGGAACCAGCACAATCAGCGGTCGTGCATTAGGTTTGATTGCTCGGTCATACCTGTTGCGCCACTCCTTTTCAGACAACACATAACGTGCACCAGGACGTTGCATCTCCACCAGCATGGCATTATACGGAGCAAGATGACGGAAGCGAGAACACGCTTTCATCACGGCCATATAGTTGTCACTTGAACGGTATGCTTTTACATTCCGCCAAAGTGAATCGAGATTGCTCTCTGTAAAATTTCCATCAATGGGACTCTTCTTCATGTCAAGTGTCATTAGTTGCCATATATGGTGGTATTACCAAAGTCATCCGTATATGATTGGTATATCTCGCCATCGGGTCCGTAAGTTGTTATATTTCCAAAATCATCCGTGAAAGACTGATATACCTCACCATCGGGGCCATACATGGTGGTGTTGCCGAAATCATCAGAGAATGATTGATATATCTCACCGTCTGGCCCATACGTTGTTGTATTTCCAAAATCGTCTGAAAAAGATTGGTATATATCACCATTTGGAGCATAGCCAGTTGTGTTACCAAAGTCGTCACTGTAGAAATTCCATATATCGCCATTGGCATCATACACGGTCATATTTCCAAAAGCGTCCACATGGGCAGTCATTATGTTTCCTCTTTGGTCATAAAGAGTGAGACTGCGTGTTAGCATATCGTTTTCGGTCAGCAAGTTCCCTTCTTCATCGAAAAGGTGCATGTCCTCATCCGCATCATAATAGGCATAGTAGTTGTTTCCATCTTCATCTACAAATGGATAGAATCGAGGGAGAAGGCTTAAAGAATCGTTTTTCTCTAGAATCAGCCTATTAGCAGTAACAGCCTTGATGGAGTCTGACACTGTTCCTGTAGCCTTGGACTTGCTATCTTTTACGTTCTGACAGGAACAGAACATGCAAGATAAAGCAATCAAGAATGTACAAGTATAGCGGACTAGTCTTTTCATATCTGTATCCTTTCGTTATATCATTCCCCGCACACGACTGTCATACAACTCATTAAACCAAACATTCTTGAAGAGTGTATTCACGCGGTCTTCTGTCAGTTTGTTGTAAAGCTCCAACTTTGTATTTATGAAGTTAAGCAATTCAGAGTCCACTTCTGCGTCGAACTTGGACTTCACGTCGTCACGAGAGTTGAGAGGTGTGAAGAAGGACATCAGGTCATCGTTAGCCATGATGGTGTTACGCAAGTTGTTCAAGTCCACCTTATCCTCATCGGTCAGATCAATGCCGAAGGTGTCATTCAAATGCTTAATGATATTTGAAAGCCAGTCAAAATCTGGTGTCCTGGGTGGTTGTGATTCACCAGGACTCATACCTTCCATGTCGGTATCGCCCGATTGTAGTTCCAGATTGCGTGTGGACACATACTGCACTTTGTAGCTATGTAGTTGACTCTCGGAAAGCACGTCGTATGGAATATTTTCTTTCCTGTATGGAAGCTTCTTTGAGAGAGCCAAACAAAATGGTGCCATCTTTTCTAATTCAGCGTCGCTGAAAGTAATGATTTGGCTAAGGAATGTGTAGAGGTTGTAGAACTGTCTGCAAGTCTTACGGAACTTGTCCAGATTCTCTTCGTCAAGATTTTCAATGGCACGGTCGCATACCTCATCAAGAATGGCATTGACACGCAACTGATCTTCACCGTCAAGAAGATAGTATTTGGCGAACTTGTCAACATCAGTCATGGAGAAAATGCCAAAGTCACGCAGTTTTCCCTTTACATCATAGAGTGTATTCGGGTCTGTTTCGTTCTCTTCCGGCATTCTGTTCTTGCCGTAGTAGTACTGGAAATCGGCCAGAACCTCGTCAGGGTCATTCACAAAGTCCAATACCATTGTGCTGTCTTTTCCTCTTGCCGTACGGTTCAGACGCGAAAGTGTCTGCACGGTATTTGCACCACCAAGTTTCTTGTCTACAAACATTGTGTGCAGCATCGGCTCGTCAAAGCCGGTCTGATATTTGTTAGCAACAATCAATATGCGGTACTTGGGCATCTTCAAGGCTTCAGGTATCGACACTTTACCTTGAAGGTCATTCATGGATGTTTCTGTGTATTCCAATCCTGTTTCCTCGTCCTTCACCGTTCCAGAAAAAGCCACAAGAGCGCGGTATGGCAGATTCATTTCCTGCATGATACTGTCAAACTTCAGTTTGTAGCGCACTGCATGAAGACGTGAGCGGGTTACAAGCATGGCACGTGCCTTACCGCTGATTTCCTTTTCTGTTTGCGAAGCAAAATGTTCAATCATAATGCGCGATTTCTTCTCTATGGCAGCATCCTGAAGATCAGCATAGTTTGTCAGAAGGGCTACGGCCTTCTTCTTGTCATACTCCTTATCTTCAAATTTCTTATTGCGAACCAATTTGAAGTAGCGTTTGAAAGACATATAGTTCTGCATTACATCAAGGATAAAGCCCTCCTTGATGGCTTGTTCCATCGTGTAAGTGTCAAATGCTTCTTTGCTACCGTATTCCCGCTCGCAGAACAACTCTACAGTCTTAGACTTGGGAGTGGCAGTAAATGCAAAGAAAGATACATTCATCTTGCGTCCTTTTCGTTCAGCTTCTGCTTTGTAGTAATCGTCAATGATTTGGGCTATTTTCTCGTCATCATCCCCGGCTTTCTCAATAGCCTTATCAAAAGCTTCTGCTTCTTCCAGAGAAAGAGCCTTGCGCATCTGACGCGCATTGTCACCACTTTGGGATGAGTGTGCTTCATCAATCACCACAGCATAGTTGCGGTTGGGGAACATCTTGATGCTGTCTGCAATATATGGAAACATCTGAATGGTTGTGATGATGATGCGCTTTCGGTTCTCGATGGCAAACTTCAAGTCTTTGCTTTCATGTCCTTCTGCATTCCGGCTTTGACCAACGGCATAAATTTCGCCATCCGTAGATGCAAACTGACGGAAGTTGGTTTGTAGCTGGTCGTTGAGCACACGTCGGTCTGTAACCACCAACACTGAATCATAGAGTGCAGAAGGAGCGTCGGGGGTCTGGTATAAACTACTTAGCTGGAAAGCCAACCAAGTAATTGTGTTTGACTTTCCAGAACCGGCCGAGTGTTGTACAAGATAATTGTGTCCGGCACCTTGCTTCTTTACCTTGTCCACCAGTTTATGCACGGCACGACGCTGATGCCAACGTGGGAAGATAAGGGCTTCACCCACTTCCTCCTCAAATTCTCGTTTGCGTGCATTATACTTCTTCTCAACTGACACTTGCAGTGTCATGAAGTTCTGAATGATGTCAAGCAGCGAGTCACGGCGCAGCACATCCTCCCACATATATGAGGTACGGACATTATCGGACTGCAACCCCTCATTCTTATAGGTCTTGTTGAATGGGAAGAAACGTGTCTTCTCGCCATCCAACTTGGTTGTCATAAACACCTGCTCTGTTCCTAAAGCGAAATGCACTAAGCAGCGCTTGAACTCCAGGAACTTCTCGCCGTTTACCTGACGGTCTCGCATATACTGCTTGATGGCGTTATGATGTGTCTGGTTGGTCAGCGTGTTCTTCAGTTCGATGGTGACCACGGGGAAGCCATTCACGAAGATCACCAAGTCAATCTCGTTCGTATTCTGCTTTGAATAGCGCAGTTGGCGGACTATGGCCAAACGGTTTTTACGATACAGCACATCGTGGTCTGGGTTTTTGTTACTTGCCGGACGAGCATAAAGCAGTGTGAATTTTGCGCTATAGCCTGCGTCCAGTTTCTCGCCACGGAGTAATGACAACGTACCGGCAGGAAGGAGCATGTTCTTGTTGTGGACGTTGGCGGCTGTGGCTTTGTGTAACTTAGAGCGCATTTCAGTCTGAATGCGGCTCAGAATGTTGTCAATGACCAGTTGCTCGCTGACCAACGCATCCAGCATCTTTTGATACTCATCTGGCTGAGTGTCCTTCAAGAAAGCGATCAACTCAGGAATTAGGATGCAGTGCTCTCTGCTCTGCTCATCATAAACGGAAGCGTCAATCTGTCGGTATTCCATATCGACAGTAGGCTGTCCGTTCGCATCCATAATGGGCTGCGAGGTGAGGTAATTAACAATAAATTCCTCCAACTTGGTTTCGTTTGGCTGTCCTGACATATTTCGTATTAAGCGTTAGCAGTTTTACATTTCCAATCGCGCAAATCAACCTTGCCTGTTACGGCTTCGGAGATAACAGAGGATTTGTAGGATTTGAGGTCGGCGACAGACAAAGAAGTTTCTTTAATCATCTCATCTATAATTTCAACCATTTTATTAAGGCGTGTAACTATTTCATTTTGTACATTCAATGGCGGTAATGATATTATTAACTCCTTAAGGGTGTAGGAATATATAACATCAATGGTAGTTGAATTGCTATTATACTTAACTTGGTCTAGAACCATATTAGTACCATTAAAATAGTATGCAAGAAATTCTTTGTTAACTAGAGAATCATCGACACGAAACCTTATCAAGCAGGGGTGTAATACACCTTCATGAAATGTATCTGGAACAATAGCCACTTTGCCAATAGTTCCTCTTGTTGTTAACAGTAAATCTCCTGCAAACACCTTAAAACTACGGACTTCTTTATATTTATCTTCGCTAATAAAGGTGTCAGTTGAAGTAAAATTGTTATCTAAAACAACTCGTTGATTATATACCCAATAGCCTTCTGACTTAAAGTCGTTACCCGACAGAGATGAGCCGAATGGCCCTACTCTCAAAGGGTCTGATTGGTAGTCAAGAACGTGCTTAATTTTTACAACATCCCAAGACTTTGGTATCATTCCCATCCACTCTATACCGCTATCCTTCATCTCAGTATTCTTATCAAGCCCTTTAGTTACAGCCTCGCTGATGATGGCGGTGCGGTATGCTTTTAAGTCTTCGAGCATAGCCTCCTTTTCCTTGATAGCAGCATCTATCTGTCCTACCTTGTAGTCAAGATAGGATGCGATAATTTCTTGCTCATTCAAAGAAGGAAGTCCAAGCTTATAGTCTCCTATCTTCTCCTGCGAAAGAGAAGCCATTATCGAACCATTTTGAGCAAGACCTGTATAGTACTCAAAATTTGATGCCTGCAAAGCCCAATACATGAAATGATTGGATATTGAGTCTGTATATGGACGAAGGATAAGAAGATGACTATTTAAAGAGACCTTTTCTGGAAGTGAATCTATATATGCCAGTTTTCCAACAGTCCCATCCTTAGTGATAAGTAAATCTCTTTTTTTTACATGAATTTCAGGGGCCTCGTTAAAACGCTCCTCAGAAATATGATAACAGCGCTCCCAAACGACACGGCCATCCTCAAAGTCAGTTCCAGTTACAAGGTACGGACCTTCTTCTGTGAATTCTTCGGCCTTTAACCCCTGCCATCCAATTCTACCTTTCATGTAGAAGTAGAATTTCATGGCAATCGTCTCCCAATGGCTTGGAATCTTTCCTAGCCATTGAATCCCACTGTCTTTATATGTTTCGTATTGCTTCATGCTCAGTCCTCAAAGATTGCTTTAATCATGGCGGCTACCTTGTTCTCACGGTCTTGAATACGCTCGGCAATGATGTTAGAGCTCTCAGGAACAGAGAACTTATAGAAATACTTGGTGAAGTTGATTTCGTAGAGTTTACGCGTTTTACCAATCTCAACCCATGACTCAGGGTCGATGTGGGGCAGCACCTCCCCTTGGAAGTATTCCTTCCAGTTGGTATCAAGCGAAATCTTCTCTGTGTCACGCTTAGAACTGTCGGCTAGCTTCTGTCCGCGCTTCAGCACCAGTTCGCCTTTCTCATCGCGCAAGGGCTGCTCGATGGTCAATTCATACTGACCGAAGTCCTTATTGTCGAAAATCTTAGAGTATTCGTTTTCCTCAAAGTCGAGATAGATACGAAGAATTTTCTGCACATGTTCCTCCAGAATATCGTAGCGCTTGTTTCCAAGGCTCTTGCTGCATGGTTTGCAGAAGTCCACAGCATTGATGAGCTGCACCTTGCCTTTACGTTGAGCCGACTTCTTGTTGGTGAAGAACCACAAGTAAGTGGCAATACCCGTGTTGTAGAATAGCTCCTTGGGCAGTGCAACAATGCACTCCAACCAGTCATTTTCGATGATCCATTGGCGGATGTTGCTCTCGCCGGAGCCAGCACCGCCAGAGAAAAGCGGTGAGCCGTTAGTAACAACACCTACACGGCTCCCTTCGCTACGCATTTTCGACAGCATGTGTTGCACGAAGAGCAGCTGTCCGTCGCTAGTGCGCGGTGTGCCAGCATAGAAACGACCATCGGGATTTTGGCTCTCCTCGATGATGAAGTCCTGGTCTTTCTTCCAAGTAACCCCATAAGGAGGATTTGCCATGATATAGTTGAATCGCTTGGTAGCGAAACGGTCTTCGGTAAACGAGTTGCCCAGACGGATATTGTCGGCATTCTCTCCCGATACCAAGGCTTCACTCTTGGCGATAGCAAAGGACTGTTCGTTAAGCTCCTGTCCGTAAGTTTCAATGGAGGGCTTCATTTCCATGTCACCACATATATCTTCCAATATGTAGCGTTTGCCAACATTCACCATGCCACCAGTTCCACAAGTAGGGTCGTAAAGGGTGCGTATCACATTAGGTTGACGCAATTCCTCAGCATCGGGTGTAAAGAGAATGGCAGACATCAGGCGTATTACATCGCGTGGTGTGAAGTGTTCACCAGCTTGCTCATTGCTCTGGTCGTTAGCAATGCGGATAAGCTCCTCAAAAACGTAGCCCATATCATGGTTATCCACCTCTTCAAGGGTGAAATTCAGTTCAGTGATAGCCGAAATCATCTTGTATAAGAGTCCGTTTCGATTAAGGCGAGCCACTACCTTGTCGAACTGGAAGCACTCGAAGATTTTCTGTACTTCCGAATTGAACCCAGCCATGTAGTTGGTGAAGTTCACGGATATGTTTTTTGCATCGTCCAACAATGTAAGCAGCGTAAAGTTGGACGTGTTATAGAACTTCAATCCTCCGGCAGTTTTGCGGAGCAGTGGGTCAAGCTTTTCCAAAGAGATTTTCTCTTTAAATTGCTCAAACTGCTGGCGCACCTTCTCATTGTAAGGCTCCAAGATGCAGTCCATGCGTCGGAGCACTACAAAAGGCAGGATGACATCGCCAATTTCGCTTTTCTTGAAAGTGTCACGCAACACCACATCAGTAATGTTCCAGACAAAGCTGACATTGGGTCGGTGGGTGTTACTGTATTGTGCCATATTTATTGTATCTTTTCATTTCTGAGTGTAATGGTAAAGCCTATCTGTGCAGTCTAATTGCACTAATAACAAAACAATTCATTATTTAGCTTGAAATCTCCTTTTTTCTTTTTTTGACCGTTGATTGCGTAAGCAATTTCGTTAGGTGAAGTATGAAAGGCCTCACAGAGAGCAGACAGCACTCGGTCCTGCGTCTTGATAGGAGCACTGGAACGGTCATCTTCAGCCAAACCTTTACTGAATAGGTAGTTAAATGTCAGTAACTGGTTACAGAGGCTTGCCCCACCATCTTCTGAAGGGCAATATGCTTTGAGCTTATGACCTGCATTGATGACGAAGTAATTGGAAATGATAAAGCGGTCGTGCGTGTCCTCATACTTGTAGCAGTTACTATTGATAGCAAAGAGTTCCATGTTAAATGGAGTCTTGTTGATAAGCGACTTCTTTATTTTATTAACTTCTGTGGCGATACGTGCCATATCATGTTCGGGGTCAACCTTTGTGTCATCAAAGATTAGACTGACATACATATTGTGCACAGGTTTCTCAGGCAACAGCGTATTCAAGATGCTGCGCAGGTTAAAGAGTGAGTCTTCAAAAGATTCACCAGTTTGAGAAGAAAAGAAGTAGCGGTCTACAATCGTCAAGGCATGGAAAGGCGTCGCAATGCCTTTTAGAAAGTAGTCCCAGTTTTTTGGTTTATCATTATCGCCTGTGTCAATGTCCCATCCGCGTTTTGCCACAGCTGGCTCTGGCGTATTGGATGTTGGCAAAAAGATGACACCATACTTTTCGGAAATGGCTTTTGCTTCTTTATCATCTACATCCAAGATATAGATGGGATTTGGTATGTCACGCACATGCGCCTTGTCGGCCTTGATATCATCCAACAATTCGTTGTCAACATCGATAGAAGTTTGAGAGCGGTATAGAGACATTAGCATTTCATTAGATGTGTCCCATTCTTCATCTTCTGAGCCATTGCATACTAATACGCTTCGCAATTTCTGGATGATGTTATACCAGTCGCCTCCTTCCATGCAGATTTCGACCAGCTTGTCTTCTGTTGTATAGATACTGAGCATCCTACTTCTTTTTCTTTTTAAGTTCAAACTCCTTACGGATTATGACCATTTCCGATGTCGTGGCAGCATCAAAGAAGCCCTCGCCAAACTTCTCTTTGAAAGCACCAGAAATTTGGTAGCTCATCTTGTAGGGTGCTTCGTCTGTAGTGGGTAGGTAATACACCATGAAAGGAGCATTTTTGTCAAGGTCTTCCTGATCTATGAAGTTCTGTTCAGCTACAATAACCTGAGTTTTACGCAGGAGATACTCAGAGTGCGTTTCTATAAGGAAATGTAGATTTGCTTCACTCGTGAGGTAGCAGAATAGGTCTGCGAGCAGACTTTGCATCTTGGGATGGAGGTTCTGCTCCGGCTCCTCTATGATGACAGTAGTCGGAAGTGCAGGAGTATTATCGTCAAATAGATTTACCTCACCTACTTCTGCATTAGTTTTCTTGTTACGACGCATGACAGTAGCCAGACGCAGCAAGAGAATCATCATTTGGATGGATCCCATGCCCTTGTCGGCAAGAGGCACAGAGGAACCATCGGCATCGGTAATGCGGACCTGATAGGCTTCGCCGTCAATTGACGTAATGTCAAAACTGGTGCCAATTTCAAATTGTTTCATCCACTCTTGAATAAACAAGAACTCCTTCTCTCCAGGAACAATCTTCTCACGATAGAACTCATGAACAGTCTGTGCAATGTAGTCATTGCGGTCTGCCGTGTTATACAGAGTATTCTGGTTGGCAGCATGGGCAGAAATGTACTCGACATTGAGTGTGTCGAGAAGTTTCTTTAAATCGCGATACGAACGGTTAATAGTGCCTTCCTCCTGCTTGATGGACTCTCTGTAACTATCCATCAGCAAATAGTGCTGAACACGAGCGCCGTATTCATTGGGGTCTTCGCCATCCTTCATCTTTGGAGTTTCTTCCTTAAGATTGGCAAAGAAAAGGATGTTCTTGATGACATTAAGAACTACAGGTTCTTGCACT
>CADCQC010000297.1 GCA_902803455.1 uncultured Prevotellaceae bacterium | reverse complement strand
TTAACCATGGCAGAGAAAGATACAGAAATCCGTTACTTGACCCCACCGTCGGTTGACACCAAGAAGAAAAAGTATTGCCGTTTCAAGAAGAGCGGTATCAAGTATATCGACTACAAGGATCCTGAATTCTTGAAGAAGTTCCTCAATGAGCAGGGTAAGATCCTTCCAAGGCGCATCACCGGCACCTCTTTGAAATATCAGAGAAGAGTGGCAACAGCCGTGAAGCGTGCCCGCCAGATTGCTCTCCTTCCTTACGTAACTGATCTGATGAAATAATAAATAAGGAGGAAACAATATGAAGATTATACTGAAAGAAGATATCGTCGGTCTGGGATACAAGAACGACGTGGTGGATGTGAAGCCCGGTTATGGCCGCAACTATCTCATCCCGACAGGAAAAGGTGTCATCGCTTCCAGCTCTGCTCTCAAGCAGTTGGCAGAGAATATGAAGCAGCAGGCACATAAGATCGAGGCCCAGAAAGCTGCTGCCCAGAAACGTGCCAACCAGTTGGAGGGTGTCGTTGTTGAGGTGGCTGCACGAGTGAGTGCTACTGGTATGCTCTATGGTTCGGTCAACACCGCCATCGTCGCTCAGGAGCTCGCCAAAAAAGGCATTGAGGTCGACCGTAAGATCATCACCATGCGTGATATCAAGACACTGGGTGACTTTGAGGCTGTTGTGCATTTCTTTAAGGATGTGGAGGTGAAACTGCCTGTCAAGGTGGTGGCTGAGAATCCTGAGGAACTGGCCAAGAAGGTGGAGAAACCTGTGGAGCAGGCTCCTGCCGAGGAAGCTAAGGAGGAGGAGACTCCTGCCGAGGTGGAAGAAGAGGAAGAAGCTCCTGCTGCCGAATAACACATTTCTTATATAGAAACATCAGCATCCCGACGACCTTTTGTGGGCGTCGGGATGTTTCGTCATAAAAAATGAACTAGTTCATTTTGTTCTGAGCTTGATTTTCTGTAACTTTGCAACCCGATGCAAGCATGTTGCTGCATCATGTTGTTAATAACCGTCCACAGTCAACCTTTTGCATGGATGACGGACGTAATAAATGATTTATTGTTAAAAGATGAAAGCATTTGTTTTTCCCGGACAGGGAGCACAGTTTGTAGGTATGGGCAAAGACCTCTATGAGGGTAACGAGCAAGCCCGTGAGTTGTTTGAAAAAGCTAACGAGATTCTTGGATATAGAATCACAGATATCATGTTTGAGGGGACAGACGAAGACCTCAAGCAGACGAAGGTGACACAACCTGCTGTGTTTTTACATAGTGTCATCAGTGCATTGTGCATGGGTGAGGATTTCAAGCCCGCCATGGTGGCAGGCCACTCGCTCGGTGAGTTTTCAGCACTGGTGGCTGCCGGGGCACTCAGTTTCGAGGATGGCCTCAGATTGGTTTATGCCCGTGCGATGGCCATGCAGAAAGCCTGTGAGGCCGCACCGTCGACCATGGCAGCCATCATCGGTATGGCTGATGAGAAAGTGGTGGAGATCTGTGCCGAGGTGAGCACCGGTGACCAGGTGGTGGTGGCTGCCAATTTCAATTGCCCGGGCCAGTTGGTTATCTCTGGCAATGTGGAGGCGGTGAAAGAGGCTTGTGCCCGTATCAAGGCCGCTGGGGCAAAGCGGGCTCTTCCGCTCAATGTGGGTGGCGCTTTCCACTCACCACTCATGCAACCCGCCAAAGATGAGTTGCAGAAGGCTATCGAGGCTACCGAAGTGAAAGTGCCTCAGTGCCCTATCTATCAGAATGTGGACGGCATGCCGCATACAGATCCCGAAGAGATCAAGGCCAATCTGATCGCACAGTTGACCAGCAGTGTCAGATGGACACAGTGTGTGCAGAATATGATCAATGATGGTGCCGACGACTTCACGGAGTGTGGACCTGGAAAGGCTCTGCAAGGGATGATCGCCCGCATCAGCAAGGAGGTCACTGCTCACGGTATAGAATAAAATGAACACAAGGGGATGTGGGGCATGATGTGGATGCATCAGGCCCCTCATCTTCTTTTTACACATCATAGTTGTCAGGCAATGAGAGAAAAGATCATTATCTACCAGATTTTCACCAGACTCTTTGGAAACAAGAGTGATAAAAAGATACCTCATGGCTCCATCCAGGAAAACGGATGTGGAAAGATGGAACAGATCACCGATGTGGTGCTCAGCCGCATCAGGCAGATGGGCATCACCCATGTGTGGTACACAGGGGTGATACGCCACGCCACGACCACCCCATACGCCGATTACGGCATTCCTTCGCAGACACCGATGGTCGTCAAAGGGAAAGCGGGGTCGCCCTATGCCATCACCGACTATTATGATGTGGATCCCGATCTGGCTTCCGATGTCAGCAACAGAATGGGGGAGTTGGAGAGTTTGATTGCCCGTACCCACCGTGCCGGCATGAAGGTCATCATCGATTTTGTGCCCAACCATGTGGCAAGAGAGTATCACTCCGTCAGCAAACCGGAGATGGTGAGAGACCTTGGTGCGGATGATGACAGCAGCATGCATTTCTCCATCCGCAACAACTTTTACTATTGTTGGGGGCAACCTCTCGACACGTCGCTCCTGCCTCGACAAGAGGAGGGTGGGGAATATGTGGAATGCCCTGCAAGAGCGACGGGCAACGATCATTTCGACAACCGTCCGGGTGCCAATGACTGGTATGAGACGGTGAAACTGAATTATGGTATCGACTATTGTGATGCTGGTGGAAGGTCGGAGCATTTCTCTCCGATTCCCGACACTTGGGGCAAGATGACCGACATCTTGCTCTTCTGGGCAGCCAAGGGAGTTGATGGGTTCAGGTGTGATATGGCGGAGATGGTGCCTGCGGCATTCTGGCATTGGGCCACCGATAAGGTGAAATACGCTTATCCACATGTCTCCTTCATTGGTGAGGTTTACGATCCTTGTCAGTACCGCAATTATATCGCGTCAGGTTTTGATTATCTCTACGACAAGGTGGGCATGTATGATTGTCTGCGTGACGTCATCTGCCATCGGCGTCCGGCGTCCGACATCACCCGACAGTGGCAGTCTACTGACGACATCCTACCAAGGATGCTTTATTTTCTTGAGAACCACGACGAGCAACGCCTCGCCAGTGATTTCTTCGCAGGTGATGCCTGGAAGGGATTTCCCGCATTGGTGGTGGCCGCGATGATGCATGGGGCTCCCTTTATGCTGTATGCTGGACAGGAATTTGGTGAAAGAGGAATGGATGAAGAGGGATTCAGCGGACTCGACGGGAGAACGACCATCTTCGACTACTGGAGCCTGGACACCATCTGGCGGGGATATTTCGACAGGAGAAAGATCAAGAGAGAGGAGTCACGGTTGCAGAAAGCCTACTCAAAGGTGCTCACACTTGCCAACCGTGAGGATGCCATCCGGGAGGGCTTATTCTTCGACTTGATGTACTGCAATCCGGCATTGTCGGAACGACAATATGCTTTTTTGAGAAAGGTCGGCAGACAACTGGTGCTGGTGGTGGCCAATTTTGATGAGAAGGAGGTGACCTGTGATGTCGAGATTCCCGCACATGCCATGGAATATCTGCAGATTCGTGATACCGAGGGAGAGGCCATTGACCTGTTGACAGGTGATGCCTGCCATTTTCATCTTGCGGAAGGGAAAAAGCAGCATCTGGTATTGCCACCCCTTGGGGCAAGGGTTTACAAAATCATCGTATGATCAGATATGAGTAAAGAAGACGAATACCAATTCAACGAACACGGGAAGGAGGAGTTTCCTCCCGCACATACGGCAGAGCACCGTCTCAACCAGACGATGGTCAGAATGTTTGGTTGCGAAAGGTCTTCAAATGCGCATGTGGAAAGGAAAAAGAGCAAGATCAGTTATGTGCTCGACCGCAAACCCGACAGGAAACAGGAAAAGGAGATCGAGCGGCGGATGAATGAGCTTATCGAGCAGGATCTGCCTGTCACTTATGAGGTGGTCGACAGGGATGACTTGCCAGAGGGCATCGATGGCTCCAGATTGCCAGAAGGAGCCTCACAGAGCATCAGACTGGTGAGGATCGGCGACTATGATGTATGTCCCTGTATCGGAAAACATGTGCGGTCAACGGCGCAGATCGGGCGTTTTGAGATGTTGGGCACCAATTGGGACGAGCATCAGCGCACTTTCCGTATCCGTTTCAAGGTGGTGCCTTGAGAGATCGCAGGGGTATAGTGGATGATGAACGGTACAATTTTTATCAATAACCTTTTGAGACAGATAATTGGTGTGAGAAAAATCTTTGTCTTGTGGCTGATGATGGGCTTGACGCTCGGAATGCATGCAAGACCAAGGACGTTGCAGGAGATGAGAACTGTGGCTGCCAGTGTGCTCTTGGGAGAAGATGGCGCACGGAAGATCCGGTCACAGAAAGACCTTATGACGCTCGAACAGCGAGAGGGACTGGCCGTCATGGGATTTATGGACGGCGGGTTTGCCATCATGGCTGTCGATGACGCTTTTCCAGCTGTCTTGGGCTATTCAGAGACAGTCTATGATCCTCACACTGGAAACGAGAACTTCAGATGGTGGCTTCAGGCTATGGAGACTGCCACGAGATATGCCACGGAGAAAGATGTCAAGATGGTGAAGCCCGACACCTTGCGGTTTCCGGCATCGGTCAACCCCTTGTTGACCACGAAATGGGACCAGGATAGCCCTTATAATGATCTTTGCCCGTCTCAGATGCCGACCGGATGCGTGGCTACCGCTGCCGCACAGGTGCTCAAATACCATCAATGGCCTTTGCATAGCCATGGGACGGTCTACACCTATTATCCTTTCGGAAATTTTGATGGCAGGAAACTTTCCGTTGATCTGGATGGAATGGACTATAACTATGAGGCCATGCTCGACTCCTACAGTCCATTCGATAAGAGTGTGACCTTCGCCCAGAAATTTGAGGTGGCCAAACTGATGTATCACATCGGACTGTCGATGAAAGCTCAATACGCGGCAGACGGTACGGGTGCATACAGTGAGACCTTATGCCATGGCTTGCGCAACCATTTTGACTATCCCTTGGCCGTGGACGTTGAAAGGAAGGACTATACCACAGAGGAATGGATGGACATGATCTTCTGGAATATCAGCAGAGGTATGCCCATCATCTATGGGGGTTCCGATGAGAAATATTCAGGACACGAGTTCGTGCTGCATGGCTACAATCAGGACGGACTGGTGTTTATCAACTGGGGATGGGGAGGTAGTCTGGATGGATATTACAACTTGAGTGCCTTGAGTGTCTACTGGGGATTGTATGAATTGTCCTATTATCAGGACATGGTGCTCAGGGTGTCTCCTGTCTATACTCTTCCGGAGATGATGACGGTAGAAGTGGCGCAGCCGGGTACATTAGCTGAACAGATCGGATACGAACGGATAGATTCGGTAACAGCACTTTGTGTGAGAGGTACTCTCAACAGCACTGATTTCAGGACATTACGCAGAATGGCAGGCTCGGATGCAACAGGACATGGCACCATGGGTAGCCTCTCCTACCTAGACTTGAGTGAAGCTCATGTTGTGGAGGGTGGGGAGCCCTACCTGAAGCTTGATGATCAAGTCTATACCACCAGCAATGACCAGATGCCGCCCCTTGCTTTTTATCAGTGTTCGATGCTGATAGACGTGAGTTTGCCTCATGGCTTGAAATCCTACGGTGACGGTGTCTTTGCAGAATGTAGTAATCTTGACCGGGTGTCATTGACCGCCAGTGATGAGTGCTCTTTCGTGGTAGACGGGCCTTTTGTCTTCAATCATCAGAGAGATGAACTGATAGAATGTCTGCCTGTTGACGGTCGGGAGGATGTGGAATACTGTGTGCCAGAGGGCGTGACATCCATCCATGACTATGCTTTTTCGGGAAGATATTTGTATGAGCGTCTGTCCTTGCCTTCTACGCTCCTGTCAGCCGGAAAGTATGCCTTCAATCGTTGCTACGACCTTTCCTGCACTTATCTGTATGCCAAGGAACCGCCAGTCATCGATGAGACCACCGTAGATTTGCTGGATATCTCGTTGCGGACACTTTATGTGCCCAAATCTACTGCCTCGTTATATAAGAAGGCCGTGGGATGGTCGAAATACAGGAATAATATCAAGGAGTGGGTTGTGGATCGGATTGACGCTCCTCAGGCCGTTCCATTCCTACAGACGGGCAGTGCTTACGACCTCACAGGAAAACCCATAGGTCTCCCCTTGTCCGGGCATGGCCGCTTGCCAGGAGGCATCATCGTAAAGGATGGCAGAAAAGTGCTGGTCAGATAGTCTGGCTTATTTACCAATGAAAAACCGGAGCATGAATCATGTCGATGCTCCGGTTTTTTTACTTGGTCTCAATTTCCTCTTTCATATCGATATATTCCTTTTTTGCATCATAAAACTCATACTGCAAAAAAGCCATCTTCTGTGAGGAAATCACATGCACGCCTAAACCATATTTGAATTGCCATTTGCGTTTCAAGGAGATCATACCTTGATTGATGTAGGCAGCTACATAAGGATGGACATGCAAGTAGAAGGTCTTGACACCAATCTTGTTGACTAGGTGGTCAATTTTGCTCTCTAATTGGTCTGTAAATAAAATGCTCGACTTGATCTTTCCTTTTCCGAAGCAGGTAGGACAGGTCTCTTCCACACTGACATCCATGGCGGGGCGTACCCGTTGTCTGGTGATCTGCATCAGACCAAATTTGCTCAAGGGTAGAATGTTGTGGCGGGCACGGTCTTTCTGCATGTTCTTGCACATGCGCTCATACAGCAACTGTCGGTCTTCGGCAAGATTCATGTCGATGAAGTCGACGATGATGATACCGCCCATGTCGCGTAGTCGCAGTTGCCGCGCCAGTTCATCAGCAGCACCGAGATTCACATCGAGTGCGTTCGCTTCCTGTCCATTGGCTGAGCGTGTGCGGTTGCCGCTGTTCACGTCCACCACATGCATGGCCTCCGTGTGCTCGATGATCAGGTATGCACCATGCTTGTAATTCACGGTTTTGCCGAAACTCGACTTAATCTGCTTCGTCACGTTGAAATTGTCGAATATCGGCACCTGTCCCGTGTACTGTTTCACGATGTCCACCTTCTCAGGGGCGATGAGGGTGACATACTGCTTGACCTCTTTCCACACCTCTGGGTCGTTGATATGGATGTTCTCATAAGAAGGGTTGAAGAGGTCACGCAAAAGAGCCACTGCCCTTCCTGTTTCCTCAAACACCAGTTGTGGTCGTGTAGGTGTCCTTTGTACCTTCATGATGGCGTCATCCCAACGCTTCAGCAATACCTTGAGCTCGGTGTCAAGCTCCGCCACACGTTTACCCTCAGCCACTGTGCGCACGATCACTCCAAAATTTTTGGGTTTGATGCTCTGTATCAGTTGCTTGAGGCGGGCGCGCTCTTCACCGCTCTTGATCTTTGTAGAGACAGAAACTTTATCATTGAAGGGAATGAGTACCAGGTATCGTCCTGCAAAACTCAATTCACCTGTAAGTCGTGGACCTTTTGTCGAAATAGGTTCTTTTACAATCTGCACCAGTACTTCCTGCCCCGTGGTGAGTGTGGTGGCGATACTGCCGTCTTTTTTCAGGTCTGGAAGGCGACTGGCTTTGGAGATAGGATAAACTTTCTTTCTGTCGCTCTGTACCTGCTTCAGGTACTTGGCGTATGAGCTAAATTGGCTTCCTAAGTCAAGATAATGGAGAAAGGCGTCACGCTCAAAACCGACATCTACGAAACAGGCATTCAACCCTGGCATGAGTTTTTTTACCTTGGCAATGTAGATGTTGCCTACTGAAAATGATGCCGA
>CADCQC010000296.1 GCA_902803455.1 uncultured Prevotellaceae bacterium | reverse complement strand
TCTCTCGTCGCCTTGCTCCTCGGTTTTTCGGGTTTTGTCTCTGGTACTGATCCCGCTACCGGACAGACCTTCATCAACATCACTGATGAGGCTTCTGTGAGAAGCATGATTTGGGCTTTGTTCTCTATCTTCCCAGCCCTCATCGCTTTGCTGATGATTTTCCTTATCAAGTTGTATCCGATTAAGAAGTAAGCATGAATAAGGCTGTCAAAAATATGAAAATGGAAGTTCAGGATGTGTTGGAAAACAATATCCTGAACTTTTGGCTTCACCGTATGGTGGACGAGGAGAACGGAGGCTTCTACGGACGGATCGACGGCCAGGGGATGCTCCATGCTGATGCGGAGAAGGGCGCGATTCTGAATGCCCGTATCCTATGGGCTTTTTCCGCTTCCTACCGCTTGCTGAGGAAACCAGAATACCTGGAGGCTGCCACAAGGGCAAAAGATTATCTCATCGACCACTTCATCGATCAGGAATATGGTGGCGTTTATTGGAGTGTCGATCAACAAGGGAATCCCCTCGACACCAAGAAACAGTTTTATGCCATCGGATTCGCCATCTACGGACTGTCGGAATATGTTCGTGCCACTGGTGATCCTGAGGCACTCGACTGTGCCTTGGATCTTTTCGACTGCATAGAGGAACATGCACTCGACCATCAGTACAACGGTTATATAGAGGCTTGCACCCGTGAATGGGGCGTGATAGAGGATATGCGCCTCTCTGAACTGGACGCCAATTTCCCCAAGTCGCAAAACACGCATCTGCACATCATCGAGCCCTACACCAACTTGTATCAGACATTGAAAGAGATGCGTGAGGCCAGCCTGTGCAACTATGTGCCCTCCATCGGGGCCGTCATGCCCGTAGGCATCACGGTGCCGCGCGAGACCTTCGACCATGTTGAGGCGGCGCTGCGCAACCTGATCAATATTTTCACCGATAAGATTCTGAATCCGGAGACCCATCATCTTGACTTGTTCTTTGAAAAAGACTGGACACGTGGTGCAGGAAAATTGGAAAGCTATGGACATGATATAGAGTGTTCATGGCTCTTGCATGAGGCCGCACTCGTGCTCAACGACGCAGAGGTGCTCCGCAAGGTGGAACCGGTTGTGAGGATGGTCGCAAAAGCGTCAGAGAAAGGACTCAATGCCGATGGGTCGATGATTCATGAGGCCAACCTTGACACAGGGTATGTGGACAGTGACCGACATTGGTGGGTACAGGCAGAGAACGTGGTCGGATGGGTCAACATCTACCAGTATTTCGGAGATGAGGAGGCCTTGCAGAAAGCCCTCAACGGTTGGCAATACATCAAGGACAACCTCATCGACAGAGAGGGTGGTGAATGGTGGTGGAGCCGTGATGCCGAGGGACAGATCAACCGGCATGATGACAAAGCGGGATTCTGGAAATGCCCCTACCATAATTCACGAATGTGCATTGAACTCATCCGTCGGGATTTCTAAATCCTGTAATCTTTGACCAACCCAAAAATACAAATCTTGAAAATGAGAAAGAATCCTCTGAACCGATGGTGGCTGTTGAGCCTTTTCGCCATCGTGCTCCTGTTCACCGCATGTGTTCCTGACAGAAAGAAAGCGCAAGCGTCGGCTGAGTCGCCTCAAGGCTCCCGTGATGTTGCCATCATCCAACCACAATACGCCAAAGGGTTTACCGTGACCTATCTCGACAATGGTGTGCGATTGGTTGATGTGGTGCCTGCTGAAGGTGGTATGTCGAAAAAACACCATGGAGACCAACCAGCAGACAGTAGCAAACATAAAAAGAAGGCGGATGGTGAGCAGAAAAGGGAAAAAATGCCCGTGGGCTATCATTTCGCCCTTGTCGAAAAAGGGACGGAGGCTGATGTGCCAGAGGGATATGTTAAAGTGAGCGTGCCCATCAAGCGTACCATCTGTATGACATCGTTGCAGTTGTCGAATTTCATCGCTCTCGATGCTTTGGATGTCGTCAAGGGAATCACCAGTACCAAAAATCTTTTCAATAAGGATGTACATCAGCGGGTGAAAACAGGCGATATCGTGAAAATCGGTATGGAAGGAGAATTTGATCCCGAACTCATCCTGGCTGCCAATCCCGAACTCATCTTCATCTCTCCTTTCAAAAGGGGAGGTTATGCCACCATTAAGGAGACGGGCATCATGCTCATTCCGCATTTGGGCTACAAAGAACTCGACCCGCTCGGACAGGCGGAATGGGTGAAATTCGTGGCCATGTTTATCGGAAAAGAAAAGGAGGCCAACGATCTTTTCGACGGTATTGCAAAAAGGTATCTTGACCTGAAGGAATTGGCACAGAAGACCACCACACGACCCACAATCTTCAGTGGGGAGATGCATGGAGGAAACTGGTTTGCCGTGGGAGGAAAAAACCATCTGGCACAACTGTTCCGCGATGCTGGTGCCGACTATATCCTCAACAACGAGGAAACTGGCGGCACTCCAATTGAGTATGAGCAGATGTATGCTATTGCTGCCAATGCGGATTATTGGCGCATCCTCAACAGTTTTCCTGGTGACTTCTCCTATGAGGCGTTGAAAAAATCAGAGCCGCGCAATGCGCTCTTTAAAGCGTTCAAGGAGAAACATGTCATCTACTGCAACATGAAGAAGACACCTTATTATGAGGTCACACCGATGCAACCCGATGTGCTGCTTCAGGATATGGTGGCGATTTTCCATCCAGAGTTGTTGCCTGATGACTACCAGCCCCGTTATTATCGTCTGCTGAAATGACCCGTCGCCTCATCACCAAATTCCTGATGCTCATTGGGGGCTTGATCGTGCTCTTTGTCCTCAATTTGTTGTTGGGAACCGTGCGGATACCCCTTCGGGCCATCATCGCCATCTTGTTGGGATGGGGACCGATGGAGGCTTACGCTGAGCAATGGGAAATATGGTTTAATATTATTTGGAACTCCCGCGTTCCACAGGCACTGACGGCAACGGTGGCAGGAGCAGGACTGGCGGTGAGCGGTCTGCAGATGCAGACGGTGTTTAGAAATCCGTTGGCGGGACCTTCGGTCTTGGGCATTTCCAATGGGGCGAGTCTCGGGGTGGCCTTTGTCATTCTCTTGTCGGGATCACTGGGAGGCGTGGCATTGAGCAGGCTGGGTTATCTGGGAGATGCTGCCATGTCGCTGGCGGCCATCGTCGGGGCATTGGCGATCATGACACTGATCATGTATGTGTCGCAGAAAGTCAAGGGCAACGTCACTTTGCTCATCATCGGTGTGATGATTGGCTATTTGGCCAATGCCATCATCGGTGTGCTCAAGTTCTTCTCTGCCGAGGAGGATGTCAAGGCTTTC
>CADCQC010000295.1 GCA_902803455.1 uncultured Prevotellaceae bacterium | reverse complement strand
TCAAGTGTCAGTCCAGGTGTGAACATCTGCAGACATTGTATTTCCAGATCTGTCCTTCCCAGGTTTTCTATCACGATGGTGCCTTTTTTCTTTTTCTTTCCTTGGAACTCTCCCAGGTCAAGTACGTCATCCGACACCTTGATTTTGGGTGAATAGAGCAGTTGTCTGTCGGTGACCAGTCCGAATGAAGGCAGTAGGATAGCCCCCACGTCGATCGCCTTGTCGGCCGTCACCCTGTCGCCTGCGCTCTGTCCCAGATACACTGTTGTCTGTGTGAGTCCCAGTTGCTGGAGTTTTTTAGAGTCGAGTGTGAAGTGGAGCACGCCCGCCTTTCCTGGTGGTATCGATGATGGTGAGATGTCCACTCTGAGGTATTCAGGCAGTTGCATCACCACCGGTGTGACGAAGTCACCCGTAGAGTTGAGCAGATGTATCTCCTCAGAAGGATTGTCCCCTTTGGTGACATCATCAAAGAAGATATCTTTTCTGTCCACCTTCAATCTACCGAGAGCATATTGATATTCGCCCCCGAAATCATGAAACTCCTCGACGACAACACCTCTCATGGTGAGGGTGAGCGGCAAGGTAGCATCCTTGGTGTAGATATCGATATATTTCTCAAAATGTCCCATTTGTTTTGCATCATAGGTGGCCGTCACCACAAAAGGTTTATTGACCGAGATCCCCCCTTTAGGGTATTCCACCTTTGTGCATCCGCAACTGGCTTCCACCCGCTGAATGTGGAGCAGCGCATTTCCTTCATTGAGCAACTCATAGTGCACCGTGACCGGGTTTCTGAACAGCACCTGTCCACAGTCGATCACTTGCGACTGTGTGGTGATGCGCTGTGCCATGCTCAGCATGGGCACCATGCTCATGAAAAACATGAAGCATGTCATCATCCAGGTGTTGTATCTGCTGTTATTGCTCATTCCGTAAACATTATTATTTTTTCACCTCGAATTTGAGGGCTTTTCCTGTGGCTGAGAATTCGGGAGCGTACGCACATTGAACCTTGCAGGTGCCCGTCTCATAATCCCCCTCGCGGTCGATATAATAGTCAGCCTCCACGATATGTGTACCTTTTGCCATATGGTCGAAGTAGTAGGCTGTGGTATAATCTTTGGTGGCGATGTAATACCCTCCATGGTATCCAGACCGTTGTTCGACGGGTTCCAGGCAAGCAGCCCTTCTGTCGACGACCTCTACGAAGTCGAGGTTGCGCTCCGCCTTGATGGTGATGCGCATGGTCACCTTATCGCCCACTTTCAGTGTCTTGTTGGGTGCGAGCAATTCCCGTTTCACAGAGATATCTGACGAAGAAATTTCCACCTCATTCACTTTTTGCATGAACTGCGCAGAGAGAGCGCCCCATGAAGAGCCATCCGACTTTTTATCAGCCTCGAATTTCTTCAGTCCGTCGGCTTTCATGGCAGTTTTCACATAGCCCAGTCCTGCGGTGCCCTGTGCTGTCTGCAAGTCGACGCCATCGATTGCGAGTCGAGTATTGACTCCACTATCGAGACTTTTGAGATTTCCGTCAAGGAACGCATAGATAGCATCCACGCTGTTGATTGGCGTATTCCACATCTGCGCTCTCTTCTGTTGCAGCAACCAGATGCGCATCTCCTCGACCGCCTTCTCCTGCTCAGGAAGCAACATCTTGTAGGCCTCGATGGCAGCCACCTCTGTCGGAATCTGATAACTGCACCATGAGTAGTAAGCCTTTCGTGTGTCGAAATATCTGCCCATATCTTTTGTCACCACGGCATACTCACCGATACTCTTGAGATACTCTTCAGCCTTCTTTTTCTTTCCGAAATAGGATAAGATGACAGCGCCACGAGCTTTGCCGAAGATGGTCAGTTCCACATTTTTCTTCTCGAAGAGGTTCACCAGATAGTCCACGTCTTTCTTCACGTTATCGCTCACTTTTCTGTTGTCTATGGCGAAGTTATAGAGTATAGCCACCGACGACTCATAAGGCGACACTTTCAGTCCTTTCTTTTCCAGTTTGCGCAATTCCTCAGCATCCTCCTTGAGGCAATTCTCCAGATAGCCGGCAGCCTTTTTGAGCATCATATCAGTATTGTTCTGTGTGCCGATCATCCTGTTGAGCCGGAACAGCATCTCGGAGACCGCAGTAGTGACATATCTGCTTCCTTTCATGCCCTTCCACCATGCCCACGAGCCGTCGGAGAGTTGCAGTTCCCTGAGTTTATCCACCGCCGATGACAGTCTGAAGTTGATCGTATGCTCATCGAAGAACTTGATGAGATTGCGTTTTTGGCTTTCCTCCTTGTCAGCCTTACTCACCCAAGGCGTCTCATTGAGGAGCAGATCTTTCAGTTCGGCATTTTTCGCCAGGTTGCTGCTTAAGCTGCTTTCCTGTCCCATCTCATCCCGCCATTTCATGATGGTCTGTCGGATATTGGGTGACAACTTGGAGATATATTGTCCGAGAGAGTTGGCGTAATACGACATTGCCTGTGTGATGGCGTCATCAGAATCACCAGGCGCCATGGTCGGTAATGCCTGTATCATGAGCCATGCCGGGTTGTTGGTATATTCGATGGTCAGTTTTCCGTCACTGGCAGATGCGGGGAAGAGTTTTTGGAGGTCGATGGCAGTCAGTTGTGGTCCATTCTGTGTGAACGGCATTGTCCGTGTGACCAATTCCATGTTGCTCAAGACAGGCAGATAATGCTGTTCTCCATCCGAGGCCCCGTCGTCGGTCTTGGCCATCACCTTGCACACCAGGAGGCGCGGTTGTCCTTTGGGAGTCAGACTAAACGTAGCATTGCCTGTTTTTCCTGCTTCTATCTGGAAGTCAACTGTTTGTGATTCAACGATGCTCTCATCGTCAGGGTCAGTCAATTGCAAGTAAGCCTTTCCCTTGATGGTTTTGTCTGTAGCGTTGAATATTCTGGCCGAAATATTGGCATGGTCACCAAGTCTGACAAACCGCGGCATATTGGGCACGACCATCAAGTCTTTTTGTGCTACCGCCTCATCAGTCAAATTGCCATAACAGATATTCCTGTCAGTGGCGATACCCATTACCCTCCATGTGGTGACCGATTCGGGTAGGCGGAATTTCAGCGAGATGATGCCGTTTTCATCCGTCACGGCATTTGTGAAGAAAGCAGCCGTCTCGTCCAAGTTTTCTCTCACCTGTATGTTGTCTTCTGGAGCGTCAGCATTGTCGGAATCATTATTCGAAAGATCTTCTTTCACTTCAAGACCAGCAATACTGCCTTGAAGAGAAGCCTCTGCATCTAACGGTGCCGGCATCTTTTCCACGACGTCAAAAACTTTCTCCTCCATCCTCATCATGTCAACGGTAGCCATATTCGCAGACATCAAATTACGCCTTCCTCCTCCTCTGGATTTGGCAAAATACATCCTTGGCATCCACAGATCGAACAATCGGTTGTCGAACTCTGTGAACGTCAGATTAGGCACGCCAACCCACTTAAAGGATTGTGCTCCACCTAACGAGAAATTATTCCAGTGATCACAGCGCCAACTGGTGTAGGGCACACCAGCTTCCAGATGAGCGCTCAGCCACCAATTATGCGAGGCAATCTGATCAAGTGATTGGTCATAGATGGTCGCCATGAATTGCGCATCAGCCGGTTTTCCGTCAGGATAAGTAGCCTTGAGCGTCCATTCCTCCTCCTCTCCAGGAGTCAGTTTATTACGGAAGGTTTCCCATTTGAGCAAGATCCTCTTATCAGGCAATGGCCTGCGGATAGGATGGTTGTATGAATAAGCCACTCCGTCTCTTACCCAAGCGTAAGTAATGAGCACTCCCGTGCCATACTCCTCCTTATAGGTCCATTTTGTGGTCTTGTTGGCATTGTCCAGGACAAACGACCCTTGTTCCAAGATCCTGTTCCCCGAGAAGACGTTGTAATACACCCGTGTATCGGGATCTGATGAGCCCACCTGCACATAGACCGGAGTCTGATCATCGTTGAAAGAGGAACCAGAAGCATAGAACCAGGCGTGAGTTTCGATGCATGGTCTCTTGTCATCGAGAGAGAAGACCACCATTGACTGCTCGATGGTATCGCCTTCACAAATAGCCTTGATGGTATGTTTTCCCGACACCTTGAATCCAGGTATCTCCGAGATCTCCATTTCCACATTGGCCTTTGCCGTATACATTTTCGTGTCATCGTCCACGAAGTAATTCACGTCGCCATCCACGGGCGTACCAGCCACATTGCACAGGTGGAAGATCACCTTGCCCAGTTGATTTTTCTCAGCTTTTTGAGGCAAAGAGAAATACAATGCTTTCTCCCTATTGCTGACAGGCAGCGACAACCGTGCCTCATGCGTCTCACCTCCCAAATCGGTGACTTGCACAGAAGCGACGATATTGTAGTAACTCGGCCTTTTTGCATAACCCTCGGCCACGTTTTTCGGCAACAGCATAGGCATGGACACTTTGAAATGTCCCTCGTCGTCGGTGATTGTGGTGTCGTTGTACAATTGCTCCTCATCAGAAGAAGAATAGTCCCACCACCACGACTTCCGCCTGTCGACAGTGTAGACCACCTTAGCCCCCTGCACCGGAACGCCGGAGAAGGTGCGTGCTGTTCCTTCCACCAAGATGGTGTCCCCATGGCGGTAAGTCTGCTCAGGTTTCTTCATCTCCACCTCGAAAGTGGGGCGTTTGTATTCTTCTACTCGGAAAGAAACACTGGCCTCCTGTGCTTTCAGCAAGAAAGAACCGGTCAGTCCGGATTCCGGCAATTGGAACTCAGCGGAAGCCTTCCCGAAATCATCTGTCACCACTTCTTTAGAGCCCACCTCTTTGCGGTTGACGTCAAGCAGGCTGATGGTCACGCGCTTATTGGCCGCAGCCTTCGTCTCCAGTCCATCGGTGCGTGTAAAGGACAGCAATGAGACGTGTACGGTTTGTCCCGGCCGGTAGATAGCCCTGTCGGTATACAGGTTGGTATAGTGTGACAAATGGGGTGCAGACCGGAAAGAATAAAAGCTGTTCCAATAACCTTGTGAGGGACAGAAGTTATCTTTCTGGGTGAAAGCCTGGATTTTTCTCATATAATCACCGACGGGAGCAGTGACCAGTTCTCCTTTGTTATCACAATTTCTGACGACAACTTTCTGCTCCGCTTTTTTATCCTCCACTCCCCATTTGATGGAAGCCTTCTTGAGCGGTTGTCCGGTAGTAGCACTCACCACGACATATCGGGTCTTATTTTCAGGCAGCCCTTGTCTGAGCAAGAACACGTCGCTGACATAGAAAAGTTGTCGAGGCTTATCGACTTCTTTGTTGTCGGTCGTTACCTCCAGCAGATAAACACCCGGATCAAGCGCCGGCACCGTCAGGCTGTCATTCCACAACTCAAAATCCCTTTTCGGTGCGAACTCGCGGGTAATTTGCCTCTCAGACCCTTTGACGATGGCCTTCTTCACCTTGGCGTAGATTTTCTCATCCTGGATATTGTAATCCTCATAGGCGTCGATATTGACCCGCCAGATGTGCATGGTGATAGAGCGCAGGTTTCTGATGTCCACCAGTTCAATCTTCCGTTCTTGATGAGGCAGCAGCACCAATGAGCCGAAGTTCATCATGTACGAAGGCTGAATCAAATGGTTATGGGTATTGGTGAGTTGTTTGATTCTGGGCCAATCCTTCCATTTCTTCATGGCCATGTCAATGAACTGCAGATGTTCCTCCGCACCCACCTTTGAAGAAGACCCCATGAGTGATGATTTGAGCAAAGCAAGTTCGCCAGCCACCTTCAGGTCTCCGTAAATATTCAACAGCGAGTCCACCTGTTGTATTCTCTCTGCGATGGCCTTCTCGCTATCATCGTAGTTCATTTGGTTTTCCAACCAATAGTAAGCCGCCAGACACGCTGCCGTCCGGTTATTGTTTTTGGAATAATGCTGGTGTAGCATCTGATAACGCTTAGCCTTGAACGCCACCACACTGAGCAGATCGTTGTCAAAATATTTGCTGTCGTCTTTCACTTTTACCAGCGGCTCATAGCCCTCAGCTTTCGTGCGAGCAAGCAAATCAGGATCAGAGAGGGCTTTGCTATAATAGTCAGCACTGACGGAGTCGGCATTCTCATCGAGCAAGGAATTCTCCTCATACAAAGCCCCGAGCACCGTGTGATAAACAGCCTTCAAGACAGGATCGCCTTTTACTGCCTCGGCATTCTTGGTCAGGCGTTTCACCTCGGGAACCAACGAGTCGGGTGTGATTGCTGTGACAGCCTCCACTCTTTTGAGCATGGCCTTGAGCAGATGGCCGTAAGCCTTCTCATTTTGTGCTTTCACGATGATACTGTCGAGTACCTCGATTCTCGACTTAGGTAAATCCTTTTCCTCTGCTTTATCATGGCTATGCCATAAAGCAGAAAATGACTGAGAAGAAGCTCCCATTTGCATAAAAACGAATATAATTACCCAAATCCAACGTATCATTGCACAAAAATAAGTGTCAAATCGCCACAAAGGTAGGCAATTTGTCATGAAAAAACAAAGAAAATCGGCAAAAAACGTTATTTAAGAATAATATTATTATATGGGCTGATCGAGTAAAAAACAGATTAAGCCATCAAAAAACACAACATTTTTTATAATAGAAAGTCTGAAAGATTCCCCTTGTGGCCAAAAAAGCCAAGAAGGCCATCCATAGGGCATGGTTGCCCCAGATGGTCTGGAGGGAGAGGAAAAGCACGAAGAAGACAAACGTAGCCACCCCTGAAGCCATCAACATACCACGGGTGGCAGTGATGCCCACAAAAATGCCATCCCAGATGAACGCCACCACCCCTACCACAGGGATGGCGACCGCCCAATACAGATAGCTATCGGCCGTCATGAGTACATCACTCTCATCGGTCAGCAAACTCAAAATGCTTTGTCCTTCAAATAGATATAAGATAGCGAATCCTCCAGCGACCCAAGCGCCCCACTCCATGACCCTTCTCACGGTGGTCTGGAAAGCCCTACGATTGTCGGCTCCATAGAGTTTGCCACACAAAGCCTCACCCGCATAGGCAAACCCATCCAGGAAATAGGAGAAGAAAATAAATAATTGCATAAGGAGCGTATTGACAGCCAGTACGACCGCCCCCTGTCTGGCACCCGCAGAAAGGAAGAACGTATTGACAGCCACCAAGCAAAGAGTTCTTAGGAAAATATCAGAATTAACTTTGAAAAATTTCAACATTTTTGATTTTTCAAGACAATTCCTCCAAATCAGGTATTTATAGAGTTTTCTATAATTTTTGTTCAATAAACCTACTGCGAAGACCACCCCCACATATTGAGCGATCACCGTACCCGTAGCCACCCCCTGCACTTTCATGTGCAAGCCATAGACCATCACCAGACTGGCCGCGATATTGACGACATTCTGAAGGATGGACACCATCATGGGAATACGGGTGTTTTGCATTCCTACGAACCAACCGGAGAGGCTATATAGGGTCAGCATGGCAGGTGCTCCCCAGACACAGATATCAAAATAATCCGAAGCCATCATCGCGACCTCCTCTTCTGGTCCGATGACGAGGAAAGCCAATTTTTTGATGGGCCATTGTGCGATGATGATGACCGCCGCTATCCCCCATGCGACGATGACCGACCTGGCAAGCATCTGCGCCACCCCATTCAAGTCACGCTTTCCGAGCGCCTGAGATGTCATGCCGCTCGTCCCCATCCTGAGGAATCCGAACACCCAGTAGATGAGGTTGAACACCATAGCCCCGACAGAAACCGCCCCAATATACACTGCGCCTCCCATATGTCCTACGATAGCCATGTCGACCAGTCCGAGCAACGGCACGGTGATGTTCGACACTATCGACGGCACAGCGAGGCGCAGTATCTGTCGGTCAATGTGTTTCATCCAGCCTATTTGGCCAGTTGATAGATTTTCTCCATATCTTCCCGATGGAGCACTTTGATGTTGCCCAACGTGATGGCATCATCATGGCTGGCTCTGCGGGCCATCTCTCTGATTTCCTCGTCGGTGATGTC
>CADCQC010000294.1 GCA_902803455.1 uncultured Prevotellaceae bacterium | reverse complement strand
TGCTATATCAGCAACGTCAACACCATCGAGACCACCGAGGGCGCCACCTTCGGTGAGGGCAACCTCATCTCCGTGCTCAACGAGGTGGGCGACGGCAATGTGATCCTCTTCGACGGACTCACCAGCCAACTCGCCGCACTCATGGTCAACCACCACAACGACAAGCAACTCATCAGCACCATCGTCGACCTGGTGAAAAAAGAGGTGGAGGCCAGCGTGCCGCCAAGAGGCACTTTCGGCAACCGCGTAAAGGTGATCAACACAGGAGAGGTCACCAACACACACATCAACGACGACTGCGAGGTGATCGGCGCCTGCCGACTCAGCGACTGTTCCATCAAGAGCATACCAGAGGCCAGCGTCTATATCGGATCGGGTGTCATCTGCGAAAACTCCATCATCTATGACGGCAGTTCGATCCTCAACAGCGTGAAACTGGAGAACTGCTTCGTCGGTGAGGCTTGTCAGATCACCAACGGATTCGCTGCTGAGAGCAGCATCTTCTTCGCCAATAGTTTCATGTCCAACGGTGAGGCCTGCGCCGCTTTCTGCGGACCGTTCTCGGCCAGCCACCATAAGAGTTCGCTCCTCATCGGCGGAATGTTCTCCTTCTACAACGCCGGGTCGGCCACCAATTTCAGCAACCATGCCTACAAGATGGGCCCGATGCACTACGGCACCCTCGAGAGAGGCACCAAGACGGCCAGCGGCGCCTACATCCTTATGCCCGCACAGATCGGCACGTTCTCCGTCTGCTTCGGAAAACTGATGTACCACCCCGACACCCGCGACCTGCCCTTCTCTTACCTCATCGCCTACGGCGACACCATGTACCTCAACCCTGCCCGCAACATCACCACCGTGGGGCTCTACCGCGACATCCGCAAATGGCCCAAGCGTGACATGAGACCGCATAGCGGACAGAAGAGTATCGTCAACTTCGACTGGCTCAGTCCGTTCTCCGTCGGAGAGATCCTCGAGGGCAAGAAGGTGCTTGAGAAACTCAGAGAGGCATCGGGCGAGAAAGTGTCGACCTACAACTATCACGAATATGTGATCAAGGCCAACCACCTCAGACTGGGCATCGAACTCTATGACATGGCGCTCCACATCTTCATGGGGGCCGTGCTGAAGAGACACAAACTCGAACTGCCCAAGAGTCCTATCGGCACCGGAAAATGGATCGACCTCTCCGGTCTTCTCCTGCCTGAGACAGAAGAGAACCGACTCATCGAGGACATCAAGAACGGCACCATCCTCGACATCTATGAGGTGCTCGACAGATTCACCGAAATTCACCAGAACTACTCCGAATACCGCTGGACATGGGCCTACCGCATGATCCTTGACTATTACGGTATCGAGACGCTCACCGAAGAGGATGCCAAACGGATCCATGAAGACTATATCTTCGCCCGCAGAAAATGGATCTCTGAGATCAGAAGAGATGCGGAGAAAGAATATGCCCTCGGAGATGTCGATATCGAGGTGCTCAACAATTTCCTCGGACAACTGGACAAGGAAATGGAATTTGAAAACGAGAACAAATTTGAGTAAATATTTGAGCATTTACTTGAGGAATCATTTGAGTTTATATTTAAGTAATCATTTGAGAAACAAAAGCAGATACACATGAAAAAAGCATTTTTTCTCCTGATATGCCTGATGGCTACGGTATGCGTCAGCGCCAAGGATTACAAATACGTCACCGTGCCGGGTGACCTTACCAAAACACGCATCTACACCCTTGACAACGGACTCACGGTCTATCTGTCGGTCAACAACGAGAAGCCGAGGCTGCAGGCCAATATCGCCGTCAGGACGGGTTCGAGAAACGACCCCGCCGAGACCACCGGACTGGCTCACTATCTGGAGCATCTCATGTTTAAAGGCACCAAGCAGTTTGGCGTCACCGACCACGAGAAGGAGAAGCCCTTTCGCGACGATATCGAGGCCCGCTACGAGGTCTACCGCACGCTCACCGATCCCGCACAACGCAAAAAGGCTTACCATGAGATCGACAGCGTGTCGCAACTGGCTGCACAGTATTTCATCCCCAACGAGTACGACAAACTGATGTCGGCCATCGGCAGCGAGGGCACCAATGCCTATACCAGCAACGATGTCACCTGTTACGTGGAGAATATCCCGTCGAATGAGATCGAGAACTGGGCACGCGTGCAGTCCGACAGGTTCCAGAACATGGTCATCCGTGGTTTCCACACCGAACTAGAGGCTGTCTACGAGGAGAAAAACATCGGTATGGCACAGGACCAGCGTAAAATGTGGGAAGCGCTCTACGCCAAACTCTTCCCCACCCACCCCTATGGCACGCAGACCACCATCGGTACCCAGGAGCACCTGAAAAATCCGTCGATCACCAACATCAAGAATTACTTCAAGCGCTACTATGTGCCCAACAACGTAGCAATCTGTATGGCGGGCGATTTCAACCCCGAAGAGGTGATCGCTATCATCGACAAATATTTCGGTTCCTGGAAACGGAGCGACAACCTTTCCATCCCGCAGTTCGCTCCGCTCAAACCCATCACCTCACCTCAGGACACGACGGTCATCGGAAAAGAGGCCGAATATCTCATGATGGGATGGCGGTTCGGAAAGGCCAACAGCGGACAGACCGACACGCTCAACATCATCAGCAACCTGCTGGCCAACGGCAAATGCGGACTCTTCGAGGTAGACCTCGAGCAGAAGATGAAGGTCATGGCGGCAGGATGCCTGACCGATGAGATGACCGACTATTCTCCATTTGTGCTCTACGGATACCCCAAGGATAACCAGACACTCGAAGAGGTGAGGGCACTGCTCCTGGATGAAGTGGAGAAACTCAAACGGGGTGAGTTTGACGAAAAGCTGCTGCCCGCCGTGGTCAACAACGCCAAGGTGAATTTCTACCGCAATATCCAAAACAACAGAAACCGCACGGGACTGATGGTCGATGCCTTCATCTATGGAGAGAAATGGGAGAACGTGGCCAACTACATAGATCGTATCTCGAAAATCACCAAACAAGATGTGGTGGACTTTGCCAACAAATATCTGGGAAGCAACAACTATGTCTGCATCTATAAACGGACAGGGACGGATTCCACGCAGGTGAAAATCGAGAAACCGGAGATCACCGCCATCCCCACCAACAGGGAATTGTCGAGCCAGTTCCTCAACGAGATCAAAAACACGTATGTCAAGCCCATACAACCGAGATTCCTCGACTTCGAGAAAGACCTCACCATCGCCACCACCAAGCGCGGACTGCCACTGCTCTACAAGCACAACGACGAGGACGGCCTCTTCACACTGGCCTTCAGATACGACCTCGGCAACGAGAACAACGTAGACTATGACTACGGACCTTCCTATATGGAGTATATCGGCACCGACAAGAAGAGTGTGGGTGAGGTGAAACAGGCATTCTATGAACTCGCCTGCGACTACAACATCAGCGTGGGCAGTTACAACACCACCATCTCGCTCACCGGACTCAGCGAGAAGATGCCGGAGGCACTCGCACTGCTCGAGGACCTGCTGCAAAACGCCAAGGCCGACAAGACATCATGGACACAATATGTCAGTCTGCTGGCAAAAAGCCGCGAGGACAACAAGAAAAACCAAAGCGCCAATTTCAGTGCCCTCCGCAATTATGTGACCTACGGCTCCTACAACCCCACCCTCAACATCAGAAGCATAGAGGAACTCAACGCCGCAGAGCCACAGCATTTCCTCAACCTCATCTCCGACCTGAAGAAGATGAAGCACACCGTGATGTATTACGGTCCGATGAGCCAGAAAGAACTCGACAAGACAGTCACCAAACTCCACAAGACCACCAAGAAACTCTTGCCCATCGCTCCAGGAAAGGAATACACCGAGCAACTCACTCCCACCAACGAGGTGTATATCGCTCCCTATGAGGCCAAGAACATCTATATGATTCAATACCACAACGAGGGGAAGAAATTCAATCTCGACGAGTCGCCCATCCGCATGTTGTTCAACGAGTATTTCGGAGGTGGCATGAACACCATCGTCTTCCAGGAACTGCGTGAGAGCCGCGGACTGGCCTACAGCGCCATGGCACAATACAGCACTCCGTTCAGGCTCAACCACCCTGAATATTACCTCACCTATATCGTCTCACAAAACGACAAGATGATGGACTGCATCAAGGTGTTCAACCAAATCCTCGACACCATCCCGCAGAGCCAGGCCTCTTTCGACATCGCCAAACAGAGTGCCATGAAGAGTCTGCAGACAGCACGCACCACCAAATTCGGCGTGCTCAACGCTTACTACAACGCCAAATTGAGAGGCTTCGACTTCGACCTCAACGAACGTGTTTACAAGGCTTTGCCTGGGATCACATTGCAAGATGTGGTCAATTTCGAAAAAAAGAATATGGTGGGAAAAACCTATAAATACATCATCCTCGGTGATGAGAAGGAACTCGACATGAAGGCTTTGGAGAAAATCGGTCCGATCCACCGGCTCACCACCAAACAGATCTTCGGATATTGATCCCTGTCTCTTTCAACTATAGAATCTCTTAAAGTTATAGAATCTCTTAATTTTATAAAATCTATAAATCTCTTTAATCTATAAAATCTATCACATTATGGCAAAAACACCAGAATTCAAGTATGCGCCCATGTTCCAACTGGGCGAGGACAAGACCGAATACCGGCTGCTGTCGCGCGAGGGCGTCAGCGTGGGTGATTTCGAAGGACATCCCATCCTGAAAGTCTCCAAGGAAGCACTGACACTGCTTGCACAAGAGGCCTTCCACGATGTGGAGTTCAAACTGCGCCGTGAGCACAACGAGCAGGTGGCTGCCGTGCTCCGCGACCCTGAAGCCAGCGAAAACGACAAATATGTGGCCTTGCAGTTCCTCCGCAATGCTGAGGTGGCCTGCAAAGGTATACTGCCCTTCTGCCAGGACACCGGCACGGCCATCATCCATGGTGAGAAAGGCCAACAGGTGTGGACAGGCTTTGAGGACGAGGAGGCCCTGAGCCTCGGTGTCTACAACACCTTCACACAAGACAACCTGCGCTACTCGCAGAACGCTCCGCTCAATATGTATGATGAGGTGAATACCCGCTGCAACCTGCCCGCACAGATCGACATCGAGGCGGTAGAGGGCATGGAATACCGCTTCGTCATGGTGGCCAAAGGTGGCGGTTCAGCCAACAAGACCTATTTCTACCCCATGACGAAAGCCACGATCCAAAACGAGAGCACCTTGTTGCCCTTCCTTGTGGAGAAGATGAAGTCGCTGGGTACGGCAGCATGCCCGCCCTATCACATCGCCTTCGTCATCGGCGGCACATCGGCAGAGAAAAACCTTCTCACCGTGAAACTCGCCAGCATCAAGTACTACGACGGACTGCCCACGACAGGTGATGAGACCGGTCGCGCCTTCCGTGATGTGGACCTGGAGAAGAAACTGCTCGTGGAAGCACAGAAAATCGGTCTTGGAGCACAGTTTGGCGGCAAATACCTGGCCCACGACATCCGCGTGGTCAGACTGCCCCGACATGGTGCCTCATGCCCCATCGGTATGGGTGTGTCTTGTTCTGCTGATAGAAACATCAAGGCGAAGATCAATGCCGACGGTATCT
>CADCQC010000293.1 GCA_902803455.1 uncultured Prevotellaceae bacterium | reverse complement strand
TACCTCTGGAACGACAGCCCACATATAGCCTGTGGCTACCAGCACGCCGGTACTCTTCACAAACTGCACCACGCGAAGCAGCGGGAAGCATGATTTGAGTGTGGGGAGTGAGACAAACAGGTACATGAGCAACATGGCTACGATGGAGATTCCAAGAAACAAACTGAACATCCTGTTCTTGCCAATCTTTCGCTTGATGGCGGGCACCAGAGGAAGGAATATGAACGCCGGAATGGTTCCGAGCCACCCTGAGATCGACTAATGGCTGTCGTCAACTTTTCCCACGCTTTTCTGCATGACGATGGCGCAGGAGGCATCTCCAGTTACCGACATGACGGTTCGTCCCATATCGATGATACGGTCGATGCCTGCCGCCACTGCCACGCATTCCACTGGGATATTGGCCGATGCAAACACCATAGCCATCAGAGCAAGAGATCCACCTGGGATGCCTGGGGTGCCGATAGAGGCTACTGTGGCGGCAAAGGCGATGGCCAGATATTGGTTGATGGTGAGGTCGATGCCGCAGCAGGTCGCCATGAAAACCGAGGTGGCGCCCAGATAGATGGCCACTCCGTCCATATTGATAGTGGCGCCAAGTGACAGGACAAAACTTCCGACACTCTTGTCGACACCCAGTCTCTTCGTGCATTCCATTGAGTAAGGTAGGGTGGCCACAGAGGAGTCGCTTGAGAACGCAAACAACATCGCTGGTTGCATCTCCTTGAGGAATCTAAGGGGTGACAGTCCGCCTAAGAAATAGACCAGCGGTGAATAAACGCATAGGACATGGATCAGGAAGCAGGAATATGCAAGGACAACAAGGACGGCATATGACCCCAGCACGCTGGGACCGTTGTTGACCACTACGGGGGTCAGCATACAGAACACGCCTATCGGTGCCACCGCCATAATGTAGTAGAGCACTTTCCCCACCACCTCGTTGAGGCTGAGCACCAGTTTACGGGCTGGCTCACCCTTTTCGCCCACATGCACGATGGCCACACCGAATAGAATGGCGGTGACAATCACCTGGATCATGGCCATTGTGCTGAGTGGTGTCAGGATATTGTCGGGAAACATGTTGACAATTTGGTCCATGAAAGTGACTTCTGGCATGCCGATGCTCTCCTGGGTTTTCTCAATATGAAGATTGATGGCAGGAATCCAGCCCCTGACTAAGGTGGACACCACCAAACCCAGGGTAACTGCGATCACCGTGGTGAAAGTGAAATATAGTATGGCGCGCAACCCCAGTTTGCCCAACTTACTCATGTCATTCATTGAGAGAATTCCCGCCATGATGGAAAACAGCACCAGGGGCACCACAATGAATTTCAGAAGGTTGAGGAAGATGGTGCCAAACGGCTTGATGAATTCATTCACAAAACCAGGATGGTCTTGTAGCAGGATACCAGCTAAGATGGCCAGCACCAAAGCAGCCGCAATCTGTGTCGTCAGCGATAGTCTTATTTTCATAGTTGTTCATTTTGCGAAGATAGGATTGCACAAGCCATCTTTTCATCATCTGATGATAAATGGCTTTATAGATGGCAAATTTAGTAAAAATCGGAATCAAGCAAAAGTTTATGTGTAAAAAATTCTTGATTGAAAAACCACAACAACAACCCTTTTTCCCATCCCCTTTCGGGGTTGTTGTGTATAAAAACGTTGTTATTTCAGTTTGTTGATATGATTCTGCAATTCCTTGACATAGTTGTCAACGACATCGTATGAGACAATGTTGCCGTCTTTGTCGACGCCAATAAAGAAAGGAACGGCATTGAACTGGAACTTGCCGCAGAGCAGGAGCCATTCGTCGTGTTTCAAGTAGATGTGTTCTCCCTTGATATGATTCTCTGTCATCCATTTCTCGGCATAATCGCGGGGACTGGTCTTCTCGTTGCAGATGTAAAGGAAGCGCACGGGCAAGTCTTTCAGCTGCTCCACAAGTTCGCGGTCATCCAACATACTGCGTCGGCAGGGGCCGCAACCCATGTCCCAGAAGTCGATGTAGAGCGCGTTCCCTTTGTAGGGCGCTATGACGCTTTGGAAGACAGCGTCAGCCTCGGGGGTGGTGGTTTCCGCAGTTGTCACTTTTCCCTCTCTCTGTTTGACATACTGACGATAGCGGTCCAATGCGTGATAGGCCACGATAGGATTGCTAAGCAAGGGAATGGCGGCGGCGAAGGCGGTGGCGACATGGTCGGGGTCGGAATTCTCGTCGATGCGGTCTTCGCGGAATACGCTTTTGCAGATCACCAACTGCTGCATGAAGCCTACATTTTTAAGTCCGTAACGCGACGTGATGACCTGTGAAGCCTGCCGGTAGTAGTCTGCGATGGTGAACAATGTGTCCTGCCGCATCTTGAGCATGCGGCGGTGCTGTTCGGCATCAAAGTCGTGGGGAAGCATCATCTCGGTCTTGTAAGCGATATCATTGGGACTGTCATCAACGTGGTAACCGAGAAGCAGTTTGTTGCGCATCATGGCGATGTCTATCATGATGTAAACACCCACATAATTGATGAGAAACAACGGGTCTTTCGTTACCAGCAGCATGGCGGGATTGTCGAGCAACCATTGTTCGCGCCCGGCAAGGAAGTCGTAGTAATCGGCTAAATCCGCAATGCTGAGATTGGCATAACTATTCCCTGTCATGTTATGGCGATGGTTTTCCATGAAGCCCATGAGCAGTTCGCCCAATAGGCTGGCGCCCATCACTTCCTTGACGTAGGTGTTGGTGCCGGAAGGCAAGGGCAGGCGGTCGGCCTCCATGTCGGTAATGACGGAGTCCATCAGCCTCACCATGTCACGTTTCCACTTGGGAATGTCCTCTCTCGCCAATCCCTTGATGAACAGTGGCTTATCACCAAAATAATGCTTTTTTACCGTAGGCCAGAGCCGGTTGATGTCTGCACTCGTACCGTGTCCACCGAAGACCACTCCCTTGTAGTTGTCCTGAGAAGCGTCCTTGGTCACTTCCACCGTGTCACCCACGGCCAGAAAGACGTCAGAAAGATCCAATGCCAACACACTCTGGGAGTGGGGCAAATCAATGCTCCCCTCAAACGTGCCATCCTTGGCCACTGGGATGTTGTATATCAATTCCTTTTCTGTGAAAACGTCGTATGCTCGCACAGAAACAATGTTCCATTCATCAGCGGGCTTGTTTAGTATACGTCCTTTTAATACTGCCGTTCCGCTATGGAACTGATATTCATCGATAGTGCTCACGTTGAGGCCCGTTTTCACTTGCGCCTTTCCTGTCATGCAGACGAAAGCGAGTAGGAGGGTGATGATGGACTTAATTTTCATTTAAATTCCTCTTTTTTACTATGTACAAATCGAAGTCGAATTTGTTGAATCCTATGATGCATACTGCAAATATAGCGCTATTTGCCGGTATTGGCAAGATGTCGCGCCTTATTTCTATGTTTGGTTGCCATTTTCTAATCAATCTTGATGCGATCAGGGTGAGCAAAGGCAAGGGGCACAATCACTGCGCCCCTTGCCTTGCCCCGGGATTTTATGAATCAAAATCGAATAATCTCATTTCAGTTTGCTGAGTACACAACTCAGTTCTTCCACGTTTCGTGGACAGGCCACAATCTTTCCTTGGGAATCGATGACGACCAGTTCTGGATAAGAGCGGATGCCATAGGCGGCGGCTGCGTCTCGCTGACTGGTGTCAGGATCCGGCATCAATTGTGGCCAGGGCAGATGACGCTGCTCTACTTCCTTGCGCCATTCCTGCACTCCGAAACCGAATGCCAGGGTGACGAACTCCACGCCACGTGAGTGGTAAGTGTCGTACACCGTTTCCATTGACGGATGGATTCTGTAGCCATAACCGCCCAAACCATGCCAGAAATGTAGGACGACATACCCCTTGCCGATGTATTCACTTAACAGATGGGGCTGGCCTTTTGTGTCCACCAGTTCGAGGTTGACGTAAGGCGTACCGGGCTTGCGTTTCTCCAACCCTTCCATGTATTCACGCATCGGCGACAAGAGAATATGATGCGAGAACGCATAGTCGTCGTTCAGATAGGGTTTCAGTTCCTCGTAACTCATTTCCGTATAAACCTGACTGAGTGCGAACGCGGAGCGGATGTTGTCTCGATTCGCACGGATAGCCTTGAGAAGGCGCTCGCCGCGCTGATGGTTGATTTTTGCCTTTTTCAGACTGTCACGCTCAAAGAGTTCATCCATTCGTTCGCGCTCCACCAACTGCAGGAAATCATTGATTTTCTGACTGGACTTGTCGCTTTTCACC
>CADCQC010000292.1 GCA_902803455.1 uncultured Prevotellaceae bacterium | reverse complement strand
TCATCATGGGTCGCCGCACGTTTGAGTCATTGCCGAAGGGAGCACTCCCCAACCGTCGCAACATCGTGCTGAGCCGCAGCAACAAGTCATTTGATGGCTGCGAGTGCTATGCCACCATCAAAGAAGCCCTATCCCACTGCAGCGATGATGAGCAAGTATACATCATCGGTGGAGCCAGTATCTATGCCCAGACCATCCACATAGCCGACCGTCTGTGCCTGACAGAAGTTCATGATACGCCAGAAGACGCCGACACATTCTTCCCGCCATACGGTGATGAGTGGCAGGAAGTGTCAAGAGAATGCCACGATATTGATGAACGGCACCAATATCGTTATGACTTTGTGGACTATGTGAGGAAATGATTATTCGATGAAAGGTTCTGCGGAATCTTCAACTTCTACCTCATCCTCCTCCACTTCATCATCCATATCAACGACAGGCAGTTGTCTGTCGATGGCCGAATTGAATGAGATGATGGTCTCACTTCTTGATAGGCCCAATGGCTGCAGTTTGTCATGGATGATGTTGAGGAGATGATGGTTGTTCTTGGCATAGATTTTAATAAACATGTCGAAACCACCTGTGGTGTAATGGCATTCCACAACCTCTGGAATCTTTTTGAGTTCTTTCACCACCTGATCGAAATTCTCCGGGTCTTTCAGGAAGAGCCCGATATAAGCACACGTCTCATATCCTATTTTCTCAGGGTCAATGATGAATTTTGATCCCTTGATGATTCCATTTTTTGACAATTTCTGTATCCGCTGATGGATAGCTGCTCCACTTACATTACAAGCACGTGCCACCTCGAGGAAAGCGATTCTCGCGTCTTCGGATATTAGTTTCAAGATTTTCCTGTCTAATTCATCTAAATTGTGATGCGCCATATTCGTATGATTTTCTTGCAAAGATAGCTAAAATCATTCATGATTGCAACAAAAGCGCCGAATAAATTAACAATTTGATATTCAATCAACGTTTTATTTCCAAATGAAACAAATAGTTTTCCCTGTTTGGTAAACATCACCGCCATACACATTACAAGGTTGAAGAAAAAATATTGGACGTGATGCTTTGCATAAAAACCGCCAGCAAATCATTATTCAACTCGTTGGGGAATTAAATAGTTTGTAAAATGTACAAGAAAAAGTTGCATGTATTGCAGTTTTTTATTACCTTAGAGTGCTCAATCTTCAAGATTATACAATCTCGATATGTGTCAGGAACTACGCTAAGGAAACCTGCGGCCTTTTTGCCCGAATAGTGGGCAAAGTCAGTGCAATGACCGCATTACAATACATTAATTACATTAAGAACAAGCCCATATGCAGGATTAAGTACGCACTGATTTAATTCCGCCAACGGGTAAGAAATGGAATTATGAATACAAAGAATACTTTTTGGGTGGCACTGATGGTGATGTGCGCCATGACCCTCAACATGAATGGACAAAATGCGAATGAGACTTTGCGTCAGAAGTATGAACGACTGTCTAAGGATGCAGATGCGAACCCGACGGACTGGAAGAAACAGTACGAGGTGGCCCACATGTTGCTGGACAAGCAGAGTGAGCTGTATGACCAACTTAAGGCATCAAAATATTACGAGCGCATCTATCATCTTGTGGCGGATGTCAATCCAGCTGTACCAGACTCTGTGTTCCAAGAGGCAGGCATCACTCTGATGTTTATCGCGATGAATCAGCAAGACCTTCAGCATGCGTTGTTCTATGGTGAAGAACTGAAACGGTTTGCGCAAGTGAAGAATGACAAGGAGAGCACGATGCCGTTGATGGCTAACACGATGGGGTCCATATTTCAGATGGCGATGGAACGTCCGATGGGTGCTGGCCACCTGTTGGACGAGGTGCGCAAGGAATTGGCACAAAAGAAATACCAGGGTGTGGAGAACACCGACGTGATGCAGGCGATGATCTACGAGCAGTTGTTGAATGACTATCGGGAGTTTGCGAAGGACAAGCTTTTGGAGGTCACCGTCGAAGGCAAACCCTACGTGATCATTGCTGAGGGTCTGTGGAATGTGGAACAGCCCTTCATGGGTTGGATGGCGGAAGTGCCAAACGGCAAGGTGCTCTTGTGCGGAGAAGATGGACGAGTCCATGACGATATACACGGACAGATTCTTTTCAACTTCAACTGGAGCGAAGCTCAGAAGGCTGTGGTGAAGAGCGAAGACACCAACACACGCCTCATCACGGTCACACCTGAGCAGCGCCAGAAGTATATTGAGGCGTACAAGAAGTATATCAATAAGTAGATAAAAGCAGAGAGTCGGTAATATGGTCAAGTGGGGTGTTACTGCGGAGTTCGTGCTATGACGAACTCCCCTATCTCTCTGACGGTATGAATTGTTTTTTGGTTGCGGCATAATGCACTTTCAAGGCCCCCGCCTTTCTCAGTTGCATTTTGACCTCATTCACCAATCCCATAGGCGCATCCTTATCGATCTTCATGGCCACCATCATCTCCTCCTGTTCATCCGGCAGCAGATTGTCCTTGAACGACTGTACATACGCTCCCACCTGATTGGGCGGCATCAACCGGTCGTTGACCTGCACGAAAAAAGAATCGCCCCCAGTCTTTTTACCTTTGTTCATCGACTTTCCGATGAACAGATAGATGGTGGATTCTTTTTTCTTCATTTTGGTGATCATGGTCCCCTCTGGCGTGCGGTAAGCCACCTTGACGGGAACACTCCGCATGGTGGTAACGATCATGAAGAAAAACAAGACGGTAAAGATCAGGTCAGGCAAAGACGACATATTGAGTTCCGGTTGCCGACGCTCTTTTCTTCTTTGTATGATCATGGTTCACCTCCTTTCATCTGATAGACCTCAGCCACACGTTGCGGGTAATAGGTCTTTGCCGCCTCTCGCTGCAGCTCATTACATTTGGCATAAGGCATGCCGAAGTGCGCCACGCACAGACTGTCACGGAGTTGGCGATAGGCTTCCACGATGGTATTCTGCACCATGAAATATGTCTCATACCTCCCCTCCTGATCCGCCTGCAGCTGGATGACATGGCCATCGGTGATCATGCACGAACCCAAGAGTTCGATCTCGCACGGATGTTTTTCAGGAAGCGAGTCAAGATTCTGCGGATTGTCCACGAAGTTCATCACACGTTTTTTCAACTGCTGCAGCGACACCATTTCATCATTAACAGCCAGTTTGTCATCGGCTCCGATTCTGATATTCAGCACATTACGCTTGGTGATCTCCGTCTTCGTCTGTTCTTCACTGGTTGGAGGCGGCAGCATTCTCGACAAGCCCTTGTCGTCATCCATTGAGGTGACGACCAGAAACAAGATGAGCAAAGTGAATGAGATATCAGCCACCGAAGCCGTGTTGATACCCGGCACCCTACGATGTTTTCGTCTTCTCAACCTCATTTCTTTCTGTTTTTGAGATGCGTGCGGATGGAGGCGATGGCCACCACAGCCGTAGCGATGCACATCAGTGCTATCGACGAGATGACAAACATATCAGCCACCCTCAACCATTTCGGGTCAGCATATACATCCCCATTGACCTTGAGAGCTGATGAGGAGCCCAGCAGGAAAGCCAATATCATGATCACGACCGTGACGATGGTCACCGTCATCGAGATGGTAGCCACAGGAATGCCGTCGACGACACGAGGCGCCCCTTTGCGCTTGCGCAAGGTGACGAAGACAGCCCAAAGCGTCACCCCAACCGCCAACACCACAACGAGGATCATCAGTCCGAGCAAGACGGGTGTGAGCAATGGTTCGATGAAGTCGGGATCCTCACTAAAGGGATGCTCATATCCGATCAAGTAGAAAGCGACGAACACCACGGCCGTGATGACAATCATCGTCACCAAGAAACGGTGAGAGAGGTCTTTGCCTCGCCAAAGAGACTTCATCGGCTTGCTTTTTTGTATTTCGTGATGGTGTCGAGCAAGGTGATACCGGCATCCTCCATCTGTGTGGTGAGATGCTCGATTTTATTGAGGATATAGTTATAAAACACCTGCAGGATAAGAGCCACGATAATACCGAAGATGGTGGTGATGAGGGCCACCTTCATACCCGAGGCAACGATTGTGGGACTGATGTCGCCAGCCATCTGTATCTCGTCGAACGACATGACCATACCAATCACCGTGCCGAGGAATCCCAGCGAAGGAGCGATGGCGATAAAGAGGGTGATCCATGAGCATCCTTTCTCCAGATTGGCCAGTTGCACCTGTCCATAAGAAGTGATAGACCTTTCGATGCTGTCGGCATCATCATCGATACGCAGAAGTCCCTGATAGCAGATAGACGCCACCGGTCCGCGTGTGTCTCTGGCGATGTCCTTCGCCCCCTCGATATCCCCAGCCATCACTTTGGCATCGATATCATCGAGCAGTTGACGGGTATTGACCTCAGCCAGCGTGAGGTAGATGATACGTTCGATACAGAAAGCCAGTCCGAGGACGAGCGCCAGTGCCACAAGCGACATGAACCCCACGTTGCCTTCGATGAACTTCCTTTTGAGCGCCTTGTAGAATCCCTCATTCTCCCGCTGCTGCATCTGCTGTTGATAGGCCGCCATCTCCTCCGCCACGAGCGAATCATCGATGAGCGACATTGCCTCATCGGCCGATGGAGTCTCGTCGGCAGGCATAAGTTCATCCTCCTCAAGCCCCTCAGCGTCAGCCTTTGTGGTGTTCTCCACCGTTGCCGCTCCGATGGCATTAGAATCCTGTTTTTCTTGTGCGATGATGGAGAGTGAAGCACCTGCTATCAAAGCAATCAGGCACATTCTCATCCATAGAACTTTCATTTTGCTCATTGATTTTTTGTTTTGAATGGCAAAAATACAGCAAAAACTTGAATCCTCAAAAGTATCAGATGAAATTATTTCACTCTCCACACATTAAGTGTGATGCCCGGGCGCTGAGACCATGCAGGTTCGCATACATAGATGGCGTTGTTGAGCCAGGCATAAGGGCTGTCGCTGGGAGCCTCAAACTGCGGCGCAGCCTTGAAATAGAATGACGGTTTGCCATCATTGCCTTTCGTATTACAGATCACCCCTTTGTTGCGAACATGGATATAGACCCCATCGTCGGTTTTGATGGAATAGATAGCCTCTAATTCCGTGCGGTTGGTCTTCGGGTCAGCCAACTGATAGTCGGCTCCCCCATTGATGATGGTGCCTTTCAGTTGCGGTCCCTCAAAAGTACCGCCAGTGATCGGTATGACCGTCCTCCGTCCGTGTGGCGTGTCTCCCAAGGAGTATGCTTGTCCCAGGTCCACCTGCAATTGCAGAACAAATTCCAGTTGAGGAGCCTCAGGATATTTTGCGTCTTTAGGGGTCTCAGCAGGTTTCGAGTTTTGCGCAGACAGTGTCAGTGTAGCCAACACCATGAAAGCTGTAAAAATAAACTTTTTCATATGATATAATGATTGATTGTTTCCATTGCTTGTGGTCATTACTTGTGGTCAATGGGTATGATGAAGCGCATCACCTCCTCCCCGACGAGCAAAGATAATGAAAAACAAGGAGCAGAACAAAATGAACCTGCAGTTTTTTATATTGACATTGTTTTTTCAAAAAAAACCGTGAAAAAATTCTTCTTTTCGTTTTTTATTTGTAATTTTGCAACCCGAAATCAGTCAAAGACAAGGAAAGGTGCTCGAGTGGCTGAAGAGGCACGCCTGGAAAGCGTGTAACCGTCAAAAGCGGTTCGGGGGTTCGAATCCCCCTCTTTCCGCAGAAGATAGGAAACCAACAGCAAGGTTTCCTATTTTTTTATGGCTGAAAATCAGACCATCTACCTTGATGCCTTTTCTCTTTCCCTATTGTTCCGCCATTTTCCCGACAGCTAACAAAAAAGAGGATAATTTTGGGTGTTCGATTCCGAGGATGGGACATGG
>CADCQC010000291.1 GCA_902803455.1 uncultured Prevotellaceae bacterium | reverse complement strand
TTGCGGATTGCCTGAGGCCGTAAAAGTTTCAGAAGGACAGTGGCATCACTGGGTGGTGACATTCGACGGATGGAAGGAAAGCATCTACCGTGACGGGGAACTGCTGCACGAGCAGAACAATTTCATCATGGTGCGGCCTGAGGGAAAGGTCGTCATCGGTGCCGACGGCAGCGGAGCAAACTTTTTCAGGGGTTATCTGAGCGAACTGACCATCCAACCGTGGGCCATCAGTGCCGATGAGGTAAAGAAGACTTACGAGAACCAGAAGGACAAGCATCTGACTTCACTGGGAGATGATGATTTCGACGAAAGCGACCCCGACAGCCGTTTCTCGCTGGCACCAGACATGAAACTGGTGTATGAGAAACAGGAAGAAGAAACGCTTTCCGCCACCTCAGCCGACTTCCTCAGCGATCCGCTGAAGAATGGTGGCCAGATATGCAAAGAGGTGGAGGGCGACTTCGTCATGATGGCTCATTTCGTAGATATGGAAGGCCTCAAGGAGCACAAGGTGAAAGGCTATAATGAGTGCGGCCTGCTGATATCAGGAGCAGAGAAAACATATCAGTTGGGGGTATTCCCACTATATAATTGCGGCAATATGTTCACGGTCATCAGTCCAGAGGGACGTCCACAATACCCCAACTACAAGGGTTACGAATTTGACCGCGTCTTGCAGTTTGAGCGCCGCGGCAACCAACTTTTTGCCCGCACCAGCAGTGATGGGAAGACATGGCACAATATGCCCGGCTCGCCTATCGTGGTGACAGCGTCCAAACTCCAGCTCGGCCTCTATCAGACTACCTACAGTGACAACCTGTCATGGGCAAAACTCAATCACATCGTCATCTATCAGAAATAGATAATTGATGGTTCATTTGGCCGTTTAGCGGTTTATTTATAATTTTGTCACATCATGCGACGACTGCTGTTTCTGATTACCGGAATCCTGATGCTCCTGTCGGTTGGGGCAAGGGATGATTACAGCTACCGCCAGATCACGATGAATGACGGTTTGGCTGCTAACGCAGTGCGCAATATCGTGCAGGATAAGAACGGCTATATCTGGTTTGGCACAGACAATGGCTTGTGCCGCTATGACGGTCGGAGGGTATTGCCAATCCGCATCGCCGAATTAGGCATCAACCAATATATATCGGCCCTGCTCGCCTGTGATGAGGGTCTGTATGTGGGTACCGCAAAAGGTGTGTTTTTTGTTGACTTCGCTCATCAGACAGTCACCAGGCTCCCGATAGAGATCCATTCCACGGTGACCTATCTTTCTATAGACAAAGAAGGTGGACTTTGGGTGTCGACGATGGAACAAGGGGTATGGCAGTATGTCGTCAAAACAGAGCAATCAAAACAGTATCCCCTCAAGCCCTCAGGCAATGCTGTGGCACAAGTGTATGTCGATGCCGGCAATCAGATCTGGGCGGTCACAAGTTTGGAAGAGCCGGTGATACAGAAACTCAACCGGCTGCACGAACAGTTTGAGCCTGTCAATCTCAGTTTTCAGGGAGTTCCCGCATCGCTCCGTATGCTTCAGACGAGGGACGGACGCTACTGGTTGGGCACCTGGGAACACGGGCTTTTACGGATGCACAGCGACGGCAGACTGGAACAGGTGCTCAACCCTCAACTCACCAAAGCGGGGTGGCATATTCACACGATGTATGAAGATCCCAACGGAAGCATTTGTCTGGGTTGTGACGACGGACTGATCAGTATTGATCCGCAGTCGGGAGCGTGGCAGAAGTTGGATGACCGGTTTGTATATACCATTACCAACGATACCGAAGGGGGCTTGTGGATAGGCACATTCTATGGAGGGGTGAAGTATATCTCGCCAGTGAGCAAACGCTTCGACGGTTTCTCCATGGCAAACGGCCTGACGGGAAATGTCATCTCCCGTTTCTGCGAGGATAGACAAGGACGTATCTGGGTGGGCAGCGACGATGGCGGGTTGATGTGCTATGATGGCCGTTTTGTCAACTATCCGCATCAAGACTGGCTCTCAAAACGCAATGTCCATGCCCTGTGTGTGGACAACCATGACAATCTGTGGATAGGCACTTATACCGACGGTGTGATCGTGATGAATCTGCAGACGGGCAGCATGCGCCAATATGTGCAGACCGGCGACACCACCTCGCTCGATAATTCCAGCTCGTATGCCATCTATCAGGATGCTCATGGCGAGATATGGGTAGCCACCATGGGAGGTTTGTGCCTCTATGATGCCTCGAAAGACGCTTTTATCCGTATAGGCAAGACAAATGCCATCACCATCGACATCGATGAGGATGGCGAGGGCAATTTATGGTTGTCTACCCAGGGTGAAGGTTTATGGCGCTATGACAGGAAAGCGCGGAAGTTTCACAACTTCCGTAGCAAGGATACAGCCGACAAAACCGCATTGCCCGACAACCAGGTGAACTGCTGCCATTTCGATGAGAAAGGCAGACTCTGGGTGGGCACATTTGCGGGATTGTGCACCTACGACAAGAAAGGGGGCTGTTTCCGACGGGTGAATCTCGATATACCGAGTCAGAATATCTTGAGCATCATTGAGGACAACGGTGCTTTATGGCTCACCACTGAGCGTGGCATTGTGAGGTATGTACCCAATGAGGGTGTCCAGCGGTTTACGCTCCACGACGGACTGGTGAGCGAGCAGTTTCAGCCCAACAGCGGATATAAGGCCAGCGACGGGCGCATATACTTCGGCACGACAAGTGGCTTCAACAGTTTCTTGCCTTATCAGATAAAGGCGAATACGGTGATGCCGCCTGTATATGTCACCTCGATCAGTTTTCTGAACCAGGAAAAGCACAACGCAAACGGTCTGCCCCTCGACCTCACGCAGACCAAGGAGATCACCATCGGCTACGGCGATTCCAAAATGGTCAGCCTGTCGTTTGCCTCACTCAGCTACTGTTCGCCGGAGAAGATACAGTATGCGTATATGCTTGAGGGGTTTGACAGTGACTGGAACTATATCGGCAATCAGAACAGCGCCACCTATACCAACTTGCCTGCCGGAACATATACTTTCCGCGTGAAGGCGACCAACAACGACGGAATATGGTCGGACAATGTGGCCAGTTTGAAAATCGTAGTAGAACCGCCTTTCTGGTGGAGTTGGTATGCCAAACTTCTATACCTGCTGTTGTTGGGTTCTGCCATCTGGTATTATGTCCATCTCCGTCTGAAAAAGGCTGAGCATCGCCACCATCTGGAGATGCAGCGCCTGAACGAAGAGAAGGAGAAAGAGGTGCGCGAGGCGCGTCTGAACTTCTTTACCATGATTGCACACGAGATACGCACGCCCGTATCGCTCATCATCGCTCCTTTGGAGAAAATCATGAAAAGCGGACATCTGACCTCCGACCTCTCATCAACGAACCGTAGCCTGAGCGACGACATGAAGGTCATCGACCGCAATGCGCATCGCCTGCTGGAACTCGTCAACCAACTGCTCGACTTCCGAAAGGTGGAGCAGAAGAGGCTGGTGATGCATTTTGCTCCGCAAAACATCCATGAACTGATGCTGTCGGTGAGCGAACGCTTCGCACCCACCTTCGAACAGAATGGCAAACGGTTCACCGTCGACTATCCCAACGAGCACTTTACGGCCATCGTCGACAAGGAGGCTATCATAAAAACGATCAGTAATCTGCTGACCAATGCCAATAAATACTCAAAAGATGAAGTGCGGCTGTCGTGTATCGAAGATCCTGATGGCCAGCGGTTCCGTATCCGTGTGAGCGATAATGGCGTCGGCATCAGAGAGGAAGACCGTAAACGCATCTTCCAGCCTTTCTTCCAGGCCGAGGGCAACAAACCTGGCACGGGAATCGGCCTGAATATCGTGAAGAGTATCGTCGACCAGCATCATGGTGAAATCAACGTGGAATCTGAATTGGGCAAGGGCAGTGTCTTTACGATCATCCTACCTGTCAGCCAACAAGAGATCCATGAGACGGTTGCCGTGGAGACAAAGGCTCCGATCGCTCCCCGCGACGACACGCAGGGGAAACAGGCGGCACAGCCCGAAACCTCCACCAGCCCGCAACCTGCCGCCAACGGCCAACGGCCTGTCATGCTGATCGTGGATGATTCGGAGGATATGCGCGATTTCCTGAAGAGCAATTTCAACGACAAATATGAGATCATCACGGCAGAAGACGGCATCGAAGCACTCCATCTCTTGCAGAACCACGAAGTCAGCATGATCGTCAGCGACTGGATGATGCCACGAATGGATGGTGCAGAATTGTGCCGTCGAGTACGTCAGGACCAGCTGACCAGTC
>CADCQC010000290.1 GCA_902803455.1 uncultured Prevotellaceae bacterium | reverse complement strand
TGTTCTCGGGTACTGATGTTTCACTGGATTTTGCCTGTCGGTGGGCACGACGCCATCGAGTGTGAACCGTGACGACTGTTCACGTATCTCTATTTTCGGATTACACTGCACCAATTCCTGGCAGAAAGCCGCCATACTGATCACACATCGCCCTTGCAGAGAAGAGATTGCCAGCACATTGCCTCCCTTTTTGAATACATTAGGGAAGCGGTTATACATATTCCGTGCGATGCGCTGGTGCTGCTCCCATCCCAACTGGCTCAATTCTGTCACACCGGTCATGAGTTCTTGTTTGGCAGCCTTGAATTTTCGGCAGAAAGCCTCACCTTCGGCTGTGAGAAGATGCTTTTCCCTTGCAGCCCCCAACAGTGTGTCCAGATCCTTATACAATTGATCTGTCCAGTAGTACCGGGAGCCATGTCGGGCATAATGACTGATATAGAAGGGTTTGTAGCCACGAGGAGCCTTGGTCAGTTGAGCCGTCTCCATCGGATAAGGATAGTCGTTGCCATAGGCTTTTCTCGGATCGGCCTTCAGCCGGTCGAGTATGGCATTGTTTTGCCCCCAAACTGTCAAGGTGGAGAGCACAACGAGAAGAGTGAGAAAGATTTTTTTCATGGATGTGTAGTTGATAATAGTCATAAAAAGATGAATAGCAGAAACGCCATCGCACCTGCAAATGCAAAGTTAATAAAAATCCTTGGAAAAACAATCAACAATTGCTCATTACAAATGGTTGTGCGACGTTTTTTGGCAAAAACGTCGCACAACAAGCGCTATTTTACGCATCTTTACAGACGCTCAACCTCATTAGCCTCACTTCTGGTGCTCTTTCATATAGTCACGCGGTGACATGCCATAGACATTCTTAAACATGGTGGAGAAAGATCCAGCGTTGGAGAAGCCACAAGCATAGACCACCTCGGTGATGTTCATGTTCTGACTCGACAGCAGTTTTGCTGCCTGTTTCAGACGCAAGTTCCGGATAAAGTCATGAGGTGTCTGTCCAGTGAGTTCTTTCATCTTACGATGGAGATGCACACGGCTGATACCTACCTGTTGCGCAATCATGTCGACACTTAGGTCGGGGTTGTTGAGATGCTTGTTGATGGTATCCATCACCCTCTCCAAAAGTTTCTGGTCGGGCGATTTCATCTTCACTTCCTCCACCTGTTCCTGCAACGGTTGTGTCTTCTCATACTTCAGTCTAAGCAACTGATGCGAGTTGATCAGATTGACCATCGTCCTGCGGAGGATATCCATATTGAACGGTTTGACGATGTAGGCGTCGGCACCAGTCTCCAGTCCTTCCAGTTTGTCCTCATCACGGTCTTTAGCCGTCAGCAAGCTCATCGGCAGATGATTCGTGCTGGGATTCGTCTTGAGTTGGGTACAGAGTGCGTTGCCATCCATCTCCGGCATCATAATATCGGAAATCACGATATCAGGCATGGAGCGATAGATCTCCGCCAATCCTTCCCGCCCGTTGATACAGGTCTTCACATCATAATCCTTTCCCAGTTCCATCTTGAGGAATTCGCGGATCTCATCATCATCTTCCACCACGACAACACGCCTTCTGCCGCCCTTGCGTTTCTCGACCTTCGTCTCCGTCGGCATGGGCATATGAAGTTCCTCGGTATCAAATACCGTGGTCTCTTCCTCTTCAACTTCCGTCACCATCTCCTCTGGTTTGAGATGCGCATTTCCAAGCGGAATACTCACGATAAACTCGCACCCCTGTTCCAAATTATGAGCCTCTATATTTCCGTAATGGAGTTCCACCAGCGAACGGGTAAGGTCGAGCCCGATACCAGTTCCCACATTACGGTCGTTGATACCCGATTCACTTTGGTAGAAGCGTTCGAAGATCTTATCGAGTTTTTCTTCAGGTATCTTTTCTCCATTGTCGCTGATGGTGATGGTTGCATTCTGAGCATCGTGTGTAACCTGGATATCGATTTTACCACCAGCAGGAGTGAATTTGAACGCGTTGGAAAGGATATTGACGATGATCTTGTCGAAGTTTCTCCTGTCGATCCATACTGGCAGGTTGTCTGTATCCTGCTCGTAGGTCAGTTGTATCTGTTTGGCATTGGCCTGATGTTCAAACAAGGTATAGATATCTTTGACGAAAGCGATGAGGTCGGTCTGTTGCATCCGCATCTGCATCATGCCATTATCGATTTTCCTCAGGTCCATCATCTGGTTGATCAGGTGCAGGATACGTTCTGCATTTCGCTTGATAATCTCATATACGCCCCTTCTCTGCGGATCATTGTCACTCTTCATCAGCGATAGCAATGGGGTGACGATCAATGTCATAGGAGTGCGTATCTCATGACTGATATTCATGAAGAACCGCAACTTGGCATCAGCCATTTCCTCGGCATGAATATGTTCCTGCAGTTGCATTCTTTCCTTCTCTTTCCGTCTTCTCTGTCGCAGATAATACCAAATGCCCGCGGCCAACATCAGAAGATAAAGAAGATAGGCCACATACGTGCGATACCAAGGTGAGCGGATGACCACGGTGAAATGCCGCTCTGGCGTGGCGACATTGTTGCGTTCTGCCACCACGCTGAAATGATACGTGCCAGGCGACAGATGGCTGAAAGTGATCTCGTTGGCACCTTGTTGCAATCTCACCCAGGGTTCGTTGTTGATGCGATAACGGTAAGTGATATGCTCAGGATTGTCATAGGTAAGCGTGGACAACTGCAAGGCAAATGAGTTGTCGTCGCTGCTCAGCCGGAATTTGTCGGATGCGATGACCACCGTGTCGGTGATATGGAAGAATCCAGATTTGGAGGACTGTGTCACAGGTTCTCCGTTGACAGAGAAGCCCGTCAACCTCACCTCAGCCTTCCATTCTATCAGTTTGATGTCAGCCGGAGAGAACCATGTGATACCACCCATGCCACCAAAGAGCATATCCCCATTAGGTGACACCCATGAGGCGCCATCACTAAACTCATTGCTCTGCAATCCGTTGTCGACGAAATAAGAATTGGCTTTTCCTGTTTTGGGATATAGACAGCAGAGTCCGTGGTCGGTAGCCACCCACAAACGTCCTTGTTTATCTTGTTCAATCGAAGAGATGCCATTGTCTGCCAAACCGCTGCTCATATCAAGATGGGTCATCTCCCGCTTTTTGATATTATACTTGAAAAGGCCATCATTGGTGCCCACATACAGATGCCCGTCATATTCACGAGCGATACGGGTAGGCGTGCCATATATCAGACAGTTGCTGCCAAAAGTGGATGTCCAGTTCTCGGTTTGTATATCCAATGCACAGACACCCATGGTCGTAGCGAGATAGACCCGTTTGCCATCAGGCGACAATGACAACTGCGAGATATAGTCGTTGACAAGACTGTTCATCTTTCTGTCCACATCAGCATTAGCAACCATCGTATAAGCCTTCACCTGCCCAGATGACAGTTCATAGCGCAACAAGCCATTTCCCATGGTAGCCATCCACAGATACCCTTTGGGGTCGGAAGCCATATCAAAGACGCTCAACGTGGGGTTCGACAGCAACGGCTGATGGTGAAAGGCCAGTCCATGCGGGTCAATCCATCCACATCCCTCCTTGTAGGATCCAGCCCATATTCTTCCGTTCACATCTTCGGCCAAACTGAGAATACTGCTGGGGAAATTCTCTTTGAAATGCTTCACAAGCCGGTTGTATCCATCCAGACAATAGAGGCCGTCTTTATCTGTTCCGATCCATTGATACCCGTTCGACCCTACCAATACACTCGTCACACAAGCCTGTCCGATAATATTCCGGGAGCCCAATTTGAACCCCATATACCCAAAAGGCATCACCTTTCCGGGTTGCATGAAGATACCTTTTTGCAACAAGCCGAGCCAGACATTGCCATTTCTGTCCTCCACGATGGAATAGACCTTACTTTTACTCAGATCGACCTCACTGCTAAAGAAAGGATTATCCACGATATTTCCTGTCGCAGGGTAATAGATGGCCATACCTTCTCCATCATATCCCACCATGAGTTCTCCGTGGCTGTTGACATACAACTCTGATACGGTCTTATTACCTGTGGCATCTATATGTTGAAAATCCGTGCCATCGAAACGGAAGAGTCCCCCATTGGTCGTACCCACGTAGATGCCTCCTGAAGGACCGATTTTCACTTCGCTGACATTATTACGGAACTGGTCAGTATCAAAATATTTCTTGATTTTTTTCCCATCGTAGCAAACCAGGCCCTGGGTCTCAGTAGCCATCCAGAGATTGCCTTTCTTGTCCTCATCAATGCTAATGACCGACAGCAGGTCACCCAAAGCCCCGTTCATCTGTTTAGCCTCTGTCTTGCCATTCATCTTCATGATACCATGACCCGAAGTACCGACAAGGACATCACCATTATTTCTCTCTATCAGACAGGTGACATAACAGGGCATGACATGTCCTTGCAGGTCTTGTGTCTTCACATCATGGAAAGCCTCACCGTCGAAAGTCTGAAAATGCCCATACATGCCGACATAAAACAGTCCTTGCCTGTCTTGCATGATGCAATTGACAGAATTGCTGGCCATTCCCAGATTCTGCTTACGTTCTTTTTTGAGGATATGAAACTGATAACCGTCATATCTGTTGAGTCCGTTGCGTGTCGCTACCCAGATAAAGCCATCACGATCCAAATAAACTTGATTAGTAAAACTACTTGATATTTGCTGATCAGCATCAAACAGTTTTCCCATTTGCGCATATCCGCTCAGAGCAAACAATACCAATAAAAACAGTATTAGAACTTTACGAGGCATAGTTTATCAAGTTGTATGTTGTAACAAATACTTGGCAAAAGTAACACATATTGCCGACTTAGCCAAATAGTCGTTACAAAAAAAAACGTTTATGTTACTAAAATATTTGAAAAATCCTTATATACAGATTAAATTTGCAAAAAATTTCAAGCGAGATGTTATTTTAGGTTAGTATTACAATATGGTTTTTAGCAGTTAGTTGTTAGTTATTTTTGTCTTTATCAAATGATGTCTATACGGGTCGGCACGCTAGCGTGGGAACGACAGAGCGGGCCGGCCAAGGCATCCTTCCAAAAGAGACCTCATATTAGTTTACAGCATATAACCCTCACAACATATAGAGAGAAACCTAGCTTATTATCAACTATTCATTACTCATCTGTTAACACATCAACATCTTAACTCTCAATATCGAAACTTTGGTGGACATGATTTCATACCCACCATTATCGCATTGTCCATAAAGTTAAAGGACAGTTTTTAGAACTTTACATGATGATGAGACTGGGCTCGTGAGGAGTCCAGTCTCATGCATTTATAATGACATTCTAGGATGACTTATGATGAGATTCCTCTTCATAGGTCAATGTACATTCATTGTTGATGATATATGTTGTATTAATACATCAGAGAAAGCAGGAAATTGAAATAAATAACAAATAATATGCAACAATTTCTCATATTTTAATGCTATATTATTTATAATTTTGTAACCAGTTAATTATCATTACTTATTATCAATTAAACATCAACTTAAGAATGAAAAGATCATTAATGGCATCCTTTTTTCATCTGATGCCAAGTCACCATTCTGGTATGGCAAGAATGGTGTCAGCAGTCCTGCTGCTGTTGCTATCATTTTCTAAATCATCTGCGGCCACAGATCCCAATTTTTACATTTTCCTTTGTTTCGGTCAGTCAAACATGGAAGGTGCTGCCCGTCCCGAGGCACAGGATCTGGCCAGCCCAGGCCCCCGTTTTTTGCTGATGCCCGCTGTCGATGATCCCCAACGTGGTCGCAAGATGGGCGAATGGTGTGAGGCCACAGCTCCTCTTTGCCGTCCGAATACGGGTCTGACACCCGCCGACTGGTTTGGTCGCACTTTGGTCGCCTCACTGCCACAAAACATCCGTATCGGTGTGATTCATGTGGCTATCGGCGGCATCAAAATTGAGGGTTTCATGCCCAGCGAGATTGAAAAATACGTGAAAAACGAGGCGCCCAATTGGATGAAAGGCATGTTGGAAGCCTACGGCAACAATCCCTACGAGCGTCTTGTCACCCTGGCTAAGAAAGCCCAGAAAGACGGTGTCATCAAGGGTATTCTGATGCATCAAGGCGAGTCGAACACCGGTGACCCTGAATGGGCCAAGAAAGTGCAGAAAGTATATGACAGTCTGCTTGGCGATCTGAAACTGAAACCAGAGGAGGTGAACCTTTATGTGGGTGGTGTCGTGCAAGCCAACGGACAAGGTGTCTGCATAGGCTGCAACAAGCAAATCAACGAACTTCCCCAGACCATCCATACCTGCCAGGTCATCTCTTCCGACGGTTGCACCAACGGCCCTGACCGCCTGCACTTCGACGCTGCCGGCTACCGCGAGTTGGGTTGCCGTTATGGCGAGGCCGTGGCACGCTTCTTGGGCTATGAGCCTAAGCGTCCGATAATGGAGGTACAGAAAGCCATTGAGGTGCCAGCCGATGCTGTCATCGCTTCGACCACCGTTCCCGGTAACGAGTTCCCAAAGATCGACTCCCAGCGCCGTGGCTACTTCCGCATAGAGGCTCCTGAAGCCAATAAGGTGGTACTCGATATCTGCAATAAGAAATATGACATGCAACCCGACGGCAAAGGCGGCTGGATGGCCGTCACCGATCCGCTGGTGGTGGGTTTCCACTATTATTTCATGAACATCAATGGTGTCAACTTCATCGATCCATCCACAGAGACCTTCTTTGGCTGCAACCGTGAGGCTGGCGGCATCGAGGTGCCCGAGGGACCAGAAGGCGACTACTACCGTCCGCAACAAGGCATCCCTCACGGACAAGTGCGCAGCATCTATTATTATGCCAACTCTTCAAAAGAGTGGCGCCATGCCATGGTCTATACTCCAGCCGAATATGAGAAAGGCAAGAAGAAATATCCTGTCCTCTACCTGCAGCATGGCATGGGTGAAGACGAGACCGGATGGTCGAAACAAGGCAACATGCAGCATATCATGGACAACGCTATCGCCAAAGGCGAGGCTGTGCCGATGATCGTCGTCATGGAGAGTGGTGACATCAAGGCTCCCTTCGGCCGCGGCCAAAGTTTCAACGACTATGGAGCCAGTTTCTACCCCATCTTGCTCAATGACCTCATTCCTTATATCGACGCCAATTTCCGCACCAAAAGCGACCGTGAAAACCGTGCCATGGCCGGCCTCTCATGGGGTGGTCACCAGACATTTGATGTCGTCCTCACACATCTTGACAAATTCGCATGGATGGGTACGTTCAGCGGCGCTATCTTTGGCCTCGACGTGAAGACCGCCTATGACGGTGTGTTCAAAAATGCCGAGGAGTTCAACAAGAAGATCCACTATTTCTACATGAACTGTGGCAGTGAGGAAAACTTCGGCACAGAAAACATGACGAAGAGTCTCAAAGAACTGGGCATCAACGTGGTCTTCTCTGAGTCAAAAGGCACGGCACACGAGTGGCTCACCTGGCGCCGTGGATTACATGAGTTTATCCCCCATCTGTTTAAGAAATAACCCTTTACAATATGAAAAGACAAAACATTCTTGCCTTTGCCATGCTATTATGCATGAGCAGCACATCTACTTGGGCACAAGGCCTAAAAGACGCGTACAAGAACTATTTCATGATTGGTGTTGCCGTCAACCAACGTAATGTGACCAACGCCGAACAGCAGGCTCTCATCAAACAAGAATTCAACAGCATCACTTGCGAGAACGACATGAAACCCGAGCCAACAGAGCCCCGTGAGGGTCAATTTAATTGGGAGAATGCCGACCGCATCGCCAACTTCTGCCGTCAGAACGGCATCAAACTGCGTGGTCACTGTCTGATGTGGCACTCTCAGATTGGCCGTTGGATGACTGAGGACAATCCCACAAAGGAAGTCTTCTATGCCCGCATGAAAAACCATATCCAGGCCATCGTCAGCCGCTATAAGGATGTGGTGTATGCCTGGGACGTGGTGAACGAGGCCATGACCGATGACAAGAATGCCGAGGATCCCTACCGCCAGTCAGTGATGTACAAACTCTGCGGCGACGAATTTATCGCCAAGGCATTCCAGTATGCCCGTGAAGCAGACCCGAAAGCACTTCTTTTCTACAACGACTACAACGAATGCGATCCTGTGAAGAGCAAGCGCATTTACAACATGGTGAAGAAAATGAAGGATGCTGGTGTGCCCATCGACGGTATCGGCATGCAAGGCCACTACAACATCTATGGTCCGACAGAGAAAGAGGTGGATGACGCCATTACCCTCTACAAGACGATTGTCAATCACATCCATGTGACAGAACTCGACATCCGTGTCAACGAGGAGATGGGTGGAGCCTTGCAGTTCAGCCGTGAAGGTGTAGCCGTGAGCGACTCCATCAAGCAGCACCTTGCCGACCAGTATGCCCGTGTATTCAACGTTTTCCGCAAGCACAAGGACGTGGTGGATTGCGTGACCTTCTGGAACCTCAGCGACCGCGACTCATGGCTGGGTGCCCGCAACTATCCCCTCCCCTTCGACGAGAACTACAAACCTAAGTTGGCTTACGACTATATCAAGTCGATGAAGCAGGCTGCATGGGAAATGCCTAAGAAGCCCGCCCGCCGTCCCGGTCAGGGTGGTCCTGGTGGTCAGAGAGGCCGCCGTGGTGGTTTCGGTGGTCCCCAGCGCCCACCATTCAACCCCAACCTTGCCTTCCCCGAGCAGCCAGGTGTGAAAGAGGACTTCGTGCCTTCTTCAATGAACCAGCCTGGCCAGCAATATCCTCAGGTCAACTCTCAAGGTTATGCCCGCTTCCGCGTGGAGGCTCCTGACGCTAAGGAAGTCACCGTCAGCCTCGGTCTTGGCGGACGTGGCGGCACAAAACTGAAGAAGACCTACGACGGCTCATGGGTAGGCACGACGGAAGGTCCGATGGACGAAGGTTTCCACTATTATCACCTGTCTGTTGACGGCGGTACATTCAACGACCCCGGCACCTGCAACTATTATGGTTCCACACGTTGGGAAAGCGGTATAGAGATTCCAGCCCATGACCGTGAGTTCTACGCCATGCGCCAGAATATCGAACACGGAAACGTGCAACAAGTGCTCTTCCCCTCACCGAGCACCAACAGTGTCCGCCGTGCTTTCGTCTACACCCCGCCGACCTATGGTAAAAACAAGAAAGAGAAATATCCTGTGCTCTACCTGCAACACGGTTGGGGTGAGGATGAGACAGCCTGGAGCACCCAAGGCCACGCCAACCTGATCATGGACAACCTTATTGCCGACGGAAAGATCAAGCCATTCATCATCGTGATGACCTACGGCATGACCAATGACATCCAATTTGGCGGTCTGCAGCAGTTCACAGCCAAGGAGTTTGAGACGGTATTGGTGGATGAGTTGATACCTTATATCGACAGCCACTTCCAGACATACGGTGACAAAGCCCACCGCGCCATGGCAGGTTTGTCGATGGGTGGTATGGAAACCAAGACCATCACCCTCCGCCGTCCTGAGGTGTTTGCCTATTATGGCCTTCTCAGTGGTGGCCAGTATGCCCCCTCCGACATCAAGGACAAGAAGCAGGTGAAGATGATTTTCCAAAGTTGTGGCAGCAAAGAGCAACCCGATGCCATCAAGTCTTCGGTAGAGGCACTGAAAGCCGCAGGTTTCAACGCTCACGGATACATCTCCGAGGGCACCGCACATGAGTTCCTCACCTGGCGCCGCAGCCTTTATCAGATGGCTCAATTGCTCTTCAAATAAGTAGAAAACTATCAGCAATAAGATGAGCCATGAGCACATGGCTCATCACAAAAATTACGAGATAAAAAGAGATGGTCAGTGAATGCTGACCATCTCTTTTTATCTTGCTCGTGGCGGCTGTCTGGATGCTCCTCGGGAGATCAGGCCTCACATACAACCTGCGCCTCAACGCCATCATCATCCAGCTGGTCATCAGCAAAGTGAATGACTGAGAGAGCATAGTCAGATCTGTAGATCGAGTAGGAGGAAAATGAAATAGTTTTCCTCCTATTTCATTTTCCGACCTCTCACACCACCGTACGTGCCGTTCGGCATACGGCG
>CADCQC010000289.1 GCA_902803455.1 uncultured Prevotellaceae bacterium | reverse complement strand
GAAGGTCTCCCAGTCGTTGCCCACGTCGCCCGACCAGAGCGCGGCGCCATAACGCTGGATGCCAGGGAAGCCGCAACGGGTGAGGATCATCGGACGGGGCTGTGACTTACCGAGTGAAGATTGTGTCTGAAGGAGACCTTCATAGACGGTTTTGTTCACCAATAGAGGATAGACATTGCGCACAATCTCTCCTGGCCATTGACCGGCATTCACCCGACGTCCCACGAGGTCGTCGTTCTCTGGCTCAGTGGCGTCTTGCCACCAAGCGTCGATACCTAAAGGTACGAGGCGCTCGCTGAAGTTCTTCCAGTAGGCAGAGGCGGCGGAGGGATTGAAAAAGTCTATCCAGTCGGTGCCCGGAATGTAATAGCCTTGGCTGTTCATCTCGCGGCCCACTTCGCTCTGCTTGTCGATCTTCGACCAGACACTCACCATCAGACGCATGTCCATCGCATGGAGACTGTCGGTCAACTGTCGGGGGTTAGGATAATGAGTCTCATCGAAGCGCATGGAGTTCCAACCATACTTGCCCCAGTATTGCCAGTCTTGCACGATGACATCGACAGGCAACTGCTTGTCGCGGAACTGCTGAGCGGTCTTCAAAATCTCATCCTGAGAGTGGAACCGCTCACGGCAGTGGATATAGCCGAGTGCCCAACGGGGCATCAGGGGTGCCTCACCGGTCAACTGACGGTAGGTGGCGATGATCTCATCGGGGGTACCGACAAAAACAGTGTAGTCAACAGAGGAGGATAGGGGAGAGCGAAATACGGTTTGGTCGCTCACCAGGTCGTAGTGGACGACAGGGGAGTCGCCGCGTGACAACTCGGCTGTGAGCGTGTGGGTTCCGGCTGTGAGATGGGTGATGGTGGACGCTGTGGGGGGGAGCCACGTGTTCTGCATGTTGATAATGGTCTTGCCGTCGACCGTCAGGTGGTGACGACGGGCCATCTTCTGTCCGACATCGAGCAAGATGGCATAGTCGCCTTCCTTTGCAATGTCGATGGTGGCGCTGAAAATATTACGCTGCCTGACTTCCTGTTTGCCGCCCTCGGTGGAGGTGACGTTCACCACTTCACTGGAACTGTTGCCTTCCTGGCGTGTCATGGTCACTTGATGGCTGGCTGGGTTGAACTCGGTCAGACCGTAGTTGTTCCATAATAGACCGTAACCCTTGCTCGACAGCATCATCGGGACGGATGCCTGGGTGTTGACTTGCGTGAGGCGGCGCGAAACACCTCGGATGTTGTTGTAACCGTCCTGAAACTGTCCGAGACCGTAGAGAAACTCGTCTCGAGGAGAAGAGATGGTCAGCGTGGCCTCACCGCCTTCCAGTTGATGACCCGTGGCAGTGAATACGGTGCGTCCTTGTTTGTCTTGAATGATGAGGGTCTGCAGGGAGGGATTGAGATGGACGCTCAACTCATCGGTAGTCGTCTCTTCTTGATGCACATAGAGCCAGTCGGGGAGGTTGGCGGAGGTGGCACCATTTTCGCTATAGGTGATACGTACAGCATTGTGGGCGATGGTGCGCACTGTCATCGTACCCTTGCCAAAAGGGGTTGATTTGGCTGGTAGAGAGAGGGTGAAGAGGACACCAGCGAGTAGGGTAATTAGTCTGTTCATGATCATGAAATAGTTGTTTGTAAATAAGTTATTCGTAACGGATGGCCTCAATCGGGTCGAGGTTGGCGGCTTTCTTGGCAGGATACCAACCAAAGAACACGCCTGTGAGGGTGCACACGGCAAAACTCATGACGATGCTCCAAGGTTGGATAAAGATGGGCCAGTTGACCAGTGTGTTGATGGCATACGATAGGCCGATGCCTAAAAGGACACCGATGATGCCACCAGTGACACTCAGCAGGATGGCCTCGATCAGAAATTGGTTGAGGATGTCGATGCCGCGGGCTCCGACACTCATGCGGAGACCGATCTCACGGGTGCGCTCGGTGACGCTCACATACATGATATTCATGATGCCGATACCACCGACAATTAGGGAGATACCTGCTACAGCGCCCAAGAGGATGGTGAGCATATCGGTCGTAGAGTTCATCATATTGGCCAACTCTTCTTGGGAACGGATATTGAAGTCGTCGTCATCACCGAAAAAGTCGCCTTCGGCATCACGGAGCTTGTGGTTGCGGCGAAGGATGGCGGAGATCTCTTCCGTGGCTTTCTCTGTGACGCCTTCGGTGATGGCAGAACACTGGATGCCGCTGAGATAGGTCTGGGCAAGGATGCGTTTCATCACAGAGGTGTAAGGAGCGAGCACCAGGTCGTCCTGATCCATGCCCATGGAGTTGTAGCCCTTCTTCTTGAGTACGCCGACGACGCGGAAGGGGATAGACTTGAAGCGGATGACTTTGCCGATGGGGTCTGAACCATCGCCAAACAGATTGTCGACAACGGTTTGGCCAAGGATACAGACCTTCGCACTCGTCTTGATATCGGCATCGGTGAACATCTCACCGCTGGCAATGGAGAGTTGGCGGATCTCCAGATAATCTTGGTTGACACCATAGACGGAGGAGGGGGCGTTGTTGTTGCCGTAGATAAATTGTCCTGCACTCTGAACCAGCGGACTGACGGCTTTCACATAGGTGCAGCCTTCCTTGATGGCTTCATAGTCGGCGAGTTTCAGCGTCTCCATGGAGGAGGCATCCTGACGCACACCGCCACGCATGTCGGCACCAGGACTGATCATGATCATGTTGGAACCCATCTCAGAGATGTTGGCTTGGATGCTCCTCTTCGTTCCTTGACCGATGGCAAGCATGGTGATTACAGAGGCAATGCCGATGATGATGCCAAGAGCGGTGAGAAACGAACGGGTCTTGTTGGCAGCGATGGCGCGAAGGGCAATCTTGAATAAATTGGTAAAATTCATGACGCTGAGATATAGGTTTACTCGTCGGTGGTGGCGGGAAGGGCTGCAAGACCTTCGGCGGCGGAGAAAATATGGTGGTTCTCTTCATCACTGATCACACGACCGTCGCGGAGCATGATGTTGCGGCTGGAGTAGTTGGCAATGTCGGGATTGTGGGTCACAAAGATGATGGTGCGGCCTTGGGCATGCAACTTTTGAAAGAGGACGAGGATCTCAAAACTCGTGCGGGTGTCGAGATTGCCAGTAGCTTCATCGGCAAGAATCACAGCGGGGTTGTTGACCAAAGCACGGGCGATGGCGACACGTTGCATCTGACCGCCCGACATCTGGTTGGACTTATGGGTCAGACGGTCGCCAAGACCGACAGCCTGAAGGGCTTCAATGGCTTTCGCACGTCGCTCGCGGGCACTTACCTCACTGTTATACATCAACGGCAACTCCACATTCTCCACACTCGTGGTCTTGGGAAGCAAGTTGTAACTCTGGAAAATAAAACCGATCTTGCGGTTGCGGAGGACGGCACGCTGTGATTTCGACATCTTGCGGACCGACACACCGTCAAGGAAGTATTCACCGGAGGTAGGGGTGTCGAGGCAACCGAGTTGGTTGAGGAGAGTAGACTTGCCAGACCCCGACTTGCCCATGATGGTGACAAACTCACCCTCGAAGATCTTGAACGACACACCGCGGAGGGCATGTACGGTCTCCTCGCCGACAATAAAGTCGCGCTTGACGTCTTGCAACTCAATGACGACTTTTCGCTGATTGGTGTTGGATGGACTCATCATGGCTATTTTTTGTTGCTGCGCCTTCCAGGAGGGCCTGGTGCGAAGGGGCTGCGGGCCCTGTTGGCATCTTCTTGTTCCTCATCAGAGGTGACCTGTACTTCTGAGATGACTTCGGTGCCTTTGGAGATGCCACTGACGATCTCTGTGTTGGTGCCGTCTGTCATACCCAACTTCACGGGGTGGGCTTTCAGCAAGTTGCCTTCAAGTGTCCATAGTTTGTTCTTGCCGTTGCAGTCTTCTATCTTGCGTTGCTTGCCGACAATTTCCTGTGTGGGGGTGAAGCGGAGGGCTTTCGTGGGGACGCAGAGCACACCTGTGCGCTCAAAGGTGTAGATGGTGACGCTGGCGGTGAGACCGGGTTTCAACTTAAGGCTGGCGTTGGGAGCGCTGATCACCACCTGATAGGTCACCACATTGTTGGTCGTGGTGGCTTCCTGGCGCACTTGGGTCACACGGCCCTGGAAAAGAGCTTCCGGGTAGGCGTCGACGGTGAAGGTGACGCGCTCGCCTTCTTTCACACCGCCGATGTCGGCCTCATCCACATTGGCTACCACTTGCATATTGGTGAGGTCCTTGGCTATGGTGAAGAGTTCGGGCGTGTTGAAGCTGGCGGCCACCGTTTGGCCTTCCTCTACGGATTTCGAGAGCACGACACCATCGATGGGTGACGTGATGGTGGCATAACTCAGATTGGTCTGGGCTCTGCGCACGTTCTCGGTGGCTTGGGCAACTTGCTCCTTCGCCTGATTGTAGGAGAGTTGGGCGTTCTCAAAGTCGTCGGCGCTCACCAGACCTTTCTTGAAAAGCGTCTGATAACGGCTGTAGTTGGATGCCTGATAATTGAGGGCACTCTGAGCGCTCGAGAGATTGGCTTTCGAGGTGTTGAGCTCACTCGTCAGGTTGGTCTTGTCGAGTTCGGCAATGACCTGGCCTTTTTGCACCACACTATTGTAGTCCACATAAAGTTTGCTGACAATACCGGAAACCTGGGTTCCTACTGTCACGGAGATTACTGGCTCAATGGTGCCGGTGGCGGTCACACTGTTCTGAAGCGTGGTCTCCTCCACTTTTACGGTGCTGAAGTTGATCACCTCTTCTTTCTTTTGTCCAGAGAATAGCCAAAGGGCAAGGGCGACAAGAAACAGCAGGATGACGATGATCCAAACTTTGCTAATTTTTTTAGTATGCATAATGAGGGGATTTCAAAGAATGATAGTTAGGGCCGCTGGTAGAATTTGAGCATGTAGAGATTGTAGATGGTCATGTATTTGCTTTCTAACTCATTCTGCTGCGCTTGCACGAGATTGGTCTTGCCGGTCATCAGTTCGACGATGTTTTTCAGCCCTAAGCGGAATTGCTCGCTCAGCAACTCGTAACTGGTTTCCTGACTCTCGGTGGCTACCTTGGCGGCTTTAAACTTGCTTTGGTTGGTGGTGGCGTCTATCCAGAATGTCTCCACGGTATTGTATAGGTTTTTCTGCTTGTCCTGCAGGTCGAGGAGATTGAGTTCGCGCTGCAATTTGGCTTTGTTCACAGCGGTCTTTGTCTGTCGGTTGTCAAGGATGGGGATGCTCAGTGTGGCACCCACGGCGAGGTCGAGGTTCTGCTTGAGTTGGTGGGGACTGCTTTCATCGCTCATCGAAGTGGTGTTGGTGCCTAAGGAACCGTTGAGACTCAGGGTGGGACTCTTGCCTGCACGGGCAATGTCGATATTCACCTCACTGCTGCGGATGGCCAGCAGTGCGTTGCGCATTTCCGGACGGTTTTCCACGGCCAGTGAATAGACCGTCATGAGTGGGGGGATCTCCTCAAGGGCTTGAGCGTCGGTATAGGAGGGGATAGAAATGTCAAAGTCGGCGGCTTCGGTGAGTTCCAACTGCTGTTTCAGTTGGAAGAGATAGTTGCGCACCTGACTTTCCGCAGCCACGAGGTTGTACTCGTCCTGGGCACGCTGGGCTGTGAGTTGGGCAAGGTCGGCCTTGCTCATCTTGCCCACCTCCACCATCGTCTTGCCACGCTGCTCGTTCACTTTACTGGCCTCGAGGGTCTGTTTCCTCACGGCGATGGCTTCATGACTGTAGAGGATCTGTACGTAGAGTTGCACGATGCGCTCTTCTATCGAACGAGCGTTGACAACCGAGTCAAGAGAGGCTTGCTCGGCACTCAACTCATTGAGCTTGATGGTGTTGTGGGTGCGATGGCCGTTCCATACCGTCCAGTTGGCATTAATGCCATAACTGCCGTTGTAATACACCTTGTCGATGCTCGACTGAACGTATCCGTTGGCCACTGTGTTCATGCCGGAGGCGATAAAGGGGCGATAGATGACGTTTTGGTTGGTGGAGGCATTCAGCGAGGGGAGCAACTGGGCCTTTGCCTGAAGGACATCTTCTTCGGATGACTTGTGCTGCACCTGACTTTTCTTTAATGTGATGTTGTGTTGCATGGCGTAGTCGATGCATTCTTGCAAAGTCCATTTCTTGATGCTGTTCTGGGCCGACACGAGCGAAGAGGATAGGGTCAGCAACAAGAACAGCGTGATGATCGGTTTTCTCATATCTGGATTCTTTGTGATTACGTGATGGGTAGGTTTCTTGATTAAATGTATGTCGCCAAGTAAGAACAATGGCGGAGAAATGTGTCGCAAAGTTAGGGCATGCGTACTTTTATCGGGCAAATTTAAATATTTGACGGCAAAAAAAGAAATAAAATCCACCATCTTATGTTTTTTTTCAACTAAAAGACAGTTTTGAGGGATTTTTTGAGGCTATCTGAAAGGTCTTTACCATTTGAGTAAAACAATTTGATGCTTTTCTACTTTCTTCATCGGATTTTTTATAACTTTGTCCCCAGTATAATACATTTTTTTATTATGATCAAGAAGTGTTTGTCTTTTATCATGGTGGTCCTTTTGGGAGGACTCGCAGCATCGGCTGCCACTTCTGCCTATAAAATGGTGGGAGATCAGAAATATGTTTTCACACTCGGTGAACAGTCCATCACCATCGATGCGGCTGCAGGAGCAAAAATCATTTCCTATAAATATGGAGAGAAGGAGGTGATCTCGCAGTCGGCTTGGAGAGAGTCGTTTGGCAGTACTTTCTGGACAAGTCCACAGAAAGAGTGGTCATGGCCACCCGTCATAGAATATGATAAGAAGGCGTACACGGTGGAAGAGAAACCGGCTTCACTCGTTATGACCAGTCAGATGAATGCCAAATTGGGCTATCGCATCATCAAGGAGTTTGCTGCCGATGAGAAGAAAGGGTGCTTTGTCATCACTTACTCCATCCGCAATGAGACAGAAGTCACCAAACAGGTGGCTCCCTGGGAGATTACACGAGTGCCCAACGACGGGCTGATCTTTTTTGATGCAAAGACGGCTGACATCACGCCGGCTGGCTTGATGCCGTTTGAGGAGATGAATGGCATCTCTTGGTACCGCACGGATACGGCCAACGAAAACCGAAAGGTGAATGCGGATGGAAAAGGATGGCTCGCATACCTCAACGACGGACTGCTGATGGTGAAAAAATTCCAAGACCTCAACCTCTCGCAACCGGCGCCTGATGAAGCTGAAATACAGGTGTATGTCAATAGAGGAAAGACTTATATAGAATTGGAAAGTCAGGGGGCTTATACGACACTCCAACCAGGTGAGGCTCTCTCTTGGACGGTGAGATGGGCGCTCCTTCCTTATCAGGGAGAGGCCACTCCTTCAAAGGCTTTGATCAAAAAAGTCAGAAAAGTGATAAAATGAGCGCCAACGGATTGGTTTCTTGACTGTCACCCTTTTATATGTATTGTCTTAAGGTGGGTTCTAGCGGGCTATGTGACCGATGAAACTTACATTTTGCACCGTATGAAACAAAAAGCGACCGAAATGTAATGCATAGGTATGGCACTTCATAAAAGCAGAATTAATAGAACATACCTAAAAGTAACAACAAAATTTTTATCTAAAAGTTTTGCAATTACATGTTTTTGCAGTATATTTGCAGCCTAAAGGTTTTGTGGCTGCACTTCGGATGGCAACAAACGCCGATTAGCGTGTCGGAAACCCCAGCATTGTGAAGAACCTATTTTTTTTATTGAAAACCATAAACTAACATGAGCGAACAAAAAAGAGTTTACACCTTCGGCAATGGAAAAGCTGAGGGTAACGCAAAAATGCGTGAGCAGCTCGGTGGTAAAGGTGCTAACCTCGCCGAGATGAACCTCATTGGAGTTCCCGTACCCCCGGGATTCACTATCACTACAGACTGCTGTAATGAGTATTATGAGGTGGGGCAAGAGAAAATCAAGGCTATCCTCGATGAGGATGTCACTGCTGCTGTCAAGCACATCGAGAACCTGATGAACTCCAAGTTTGGCGATGCAGAGAACCCGCTGCTCGTCAGCGTGCGCTCGGGTGCAAGGGCTTCTATGCCTGGTATGATGGACACTATCCTCAACCTCGGACTCAACGACGAGGTGGCTGAGGGTATGGTAAAGAAAACCAACAATCCACACTTTGTCTATGACTCATACCGCAGATTCGTACAGATGTATGGCGACGTGGTGCTCGAGATGAAGCCGGTCAATAAAGAGGACATTGATCCGTTCGAGGAGATCATCGAAGAGGTGAAGAAAGAAAGAGGCGTGAAACTGGATAAGGACCTCAGCGTAGACGAACTCAAAAAACTCGTCAAACTGTTTAAAGAGGCTATCAAGGAGCGCACTGGAAAAGACTTCCCCAATGATCCTATCGAGCAACTTTGGGGCGCTATCTGCGCTGTGTTCCG
>CADCQC010000288.1 GCA_902803455.1 uncultured Prevotellaceae bacterium | reverse complement strand
TCACCTACGAGATAGATGTCAGTGGCATTGGGAGCCCACTCGCGGAACACCCATCCACCCCGTGCCGTACGATGAAGTCCGAAATAGTCATAACCCGAAGCGAAGTCACGCAGCGTGGTCTTTCCGTTGCGGGTGAGTTGGTTAATCTTCCATACTGCATGGTCATGTCTTCCTCTTATTGCATCCTCGAAAGGTTCCAGATAGCCGTCATTGGCCACCAGACCGATGTGTTTGGGTGCAGTCTTTCTTGTTCTTTTGACCGTGGTTTTGGAAGCGGTCGTTTTCTCTGCTGTTTTCTTGGTTGTTTTTTTCTCTTCCATGATGTTAGCTGTTAGTTTGGTTTCTGTCAGTTAGCACTTTACTTTGAAGATAGCCTTCCTGATTTCGGGTTGCTCTGTGATGCAGGGAGCATGTCCGTCTTGCGGGAAGAAGATAGCAAACATGCCTGGTTGGCATGTCACCAGACTTTGTGAGGCCACACCAGGGAATTTGGTGATGTCCTTTTCTTCATTGTAATCACCGTCGGGCAAGCATGCTTCCGGAATATATCCGTAAGTCTCTTTTCCCGACAAGGGTATCTGAATGTCTGCCATCACACGGTGTGTTTCCACGACGGCTTCTTCAGGTGTCTTTCCTTTAGCCGTCTGAATATTGACAAAGAGGTCTTCTCCTTGAATAAGATGTTTTCCATCAGCCATCTTTTGGAGATCGTTTTCCTTAAGGAATGCACACACCACCTCAAAGAGAGGGTTCAGATGGGCATACTGTTCAAAATGTTGTAACGTATCAATAATCATAATGATATTATTTATGGTTTCTCATTGATTGAAGGTATATCTTTCTCAGTCCACGTATCGTCTGCCATTGGCGTAATGCCCTCTGGCTGTGACTTGTCCGTTTTTGTTTTTCTCCACGAAGTTGCCGTCGCGCTCACCGTTTTTGTAGGAACCTTCGAAGCGTTTTCCGTCTCTGGTTTCCTCGATAGCCTGTCCGTGACGGATACCGCGGTGGAAATTACCTCTGAATCTGGAACCGTCATGATAATGGATGATGACAAGACCTTCAAACTTTCCGTCTCTAAACTCACCCTCAAAACGGTCACCGTTCTTTTTCGTCAGTTTTCCGTTGCCGCTTTCCTTGTCTTTATACCAGCTGCCGGTATAGACATCACCGTTGGCCCAAAAATAGGTTCCGCTTCCCGATTTCTCCCCGTCAAGGAATCTTCCGGTATACCGGTCTCCACTTTTATATTTCACTGTTCCGAGGCCGGTGCGCTCTCCTCTGACATATTCTCCTTCATAGACATCACCGTTACCGAAGGTATAGACCCCTTTACCATGTGGCAGGTCAGCGTTCCAGAAGCCGACATATTTGTCATTGCCCTCATAGAAATTCGTCCCTTTTCCCGAACGCTCGTTATCTACCCAGTTGCCGGAATAATAGACACCATTTCCCCAGACGAAGACGCCTTGTCCGTTTTTCATGTCATTCTTCCAACTACCTTCATAATATTGTCCAGTGGAGAAGGTATATTTGCCATATCCCTCTCTCTTATCCTGCACCCATTCTCCGTCATAGACATCGCCGTTATAATAATACATGATGCCCTTGCCGTTTTGGTAGTCCTTATACCAGAGGCCAACATATTTGTTGTTGTTCATGAAATAGAAAGTTCCTTTTCCGTGTTGCTGATTTTGGAACCATTCTCCCTCATATTTTTCTCCGTCGGAGAAGGTGAAAACTCCATATCCTTGTCGTTTTCCTTTCACGAACTCCCCTTTATATGAGTCTCCATTGGGATATTTGGCCACGCCCTTCCCGTGTGCTTTGTTGCCCACCATCTCACCATTGTAAACCGCACCATCCTTCATGGTGTAAGTGCCAATGGTAACTTTCTGAGCATCAGCCATAAAAGGCCATAGCAAGATGGACAGAAACAGGACAAATTGACTCGATTTCATTTCTTCTTCGGATTTTCACCCCAAAAGTACGAAATTTTAATGGAGAATCCGCTTTATTTTTGCATTTTTTATCTTTAAGATGTGATTTTTCATCAAAGATGTCATCTTTGTGTTTATCCATCAGTCATCCGCGGTGTAGTGAAAGGGTGTCAGAGCTTATTGAGAAATCTCCCTCACATCGTTGTCACCGGGTTTGAACACCAGTCCTTTGCAGGTTTTTTCATCGGCCTTATACGCCTTTAACTGCATCTTTTCCCATTGTATCTTGTCGGTGCATTGCGCCACAGGTACGTGAGGAATGAGCGAGCCGTCTCTGACAAGAATAATGCAAGGAATTTTTCCGGCTTCGAGATACTGGTAACCGCCCTCATACACTTTTCCGTTTTGATAGTCGATCCATTTGCCCTTTGGCAGATAGCATACCCTGCCAGTCGCCGATTCCATCAATGGGGCCACGAGCATCTGTGATCCGAAAAGGTATTCATCTTCCACAAGCCAGGCTCCAGGGTCTTCAGGAAATTCCACGAAGAGCGCCCTCACCATCGGCAGTCCACGGTTGCTGCAGTCCTTGGCCTGGGCATAGACATAAGGCATCAGTTGGTATTTCATTTCCGCACATTCACGGAATGCCTTCGTGAACGACTCACTGATGAGCCAGGGTTCGGTAGGCGGTGCGCCATGTGCCCTTGTGTGTGACGACAAGAAACCGAAGGGCAACCACCGGCGATAGATGTCTTCCGGTGAAGCTGTGACGAAACCGCCCATGTCATGGCTCCAGAATGAGAAGCCACTCAGTCCGAAACTCAGTCCGCCTCGGAGATCGCCCAGCAGTCCGATGTTGTTGGTCGCGGCATCTCCTCCCCAGTGTAACGGATAACGCTGTGAACCGGCCCAAGCACTGCGTGCCCAGATCACGCCCTCACCGGCATGATCTTTCACGGCATTCCACAGGGCTTTGTTGTATCGCAGCGGATAGAGGTTATGCTCATAGAATCCTGTCTTCCCGCTGGCATAGAGTCCGTTGAAAGGAGCTGCCTCTCCGAAGTCGCACTTGATAGCCCTCACGCCCTGGTCGATGAGCCCGCCGATTTTATCTTGATACCATTTCACCGTTTTGGGATTGGAGAGGTCTAAAACGGCATCCTCGTAGGGCATTCCTCCCATGGCATTGGCCACCTGCATGTGTCCTTCCACCAATTCGTTGAAATACCGGTTCTTAGGTGTGAAATAGGGTAATTGCCACAGACAGACCCTGAAACCGTCATTTTTCATGGATTTCAGCATTGCCACAGGGTCAGGAAATCTGTCTTTGGCAAACTGATAGTCACACTGCCAGTCAACACCAAACCATCCCGTATCAAAATGAATCACATCGGATGGAATCTTGTGGCTTCTGAGTTGGTGTGCGATATCAAGTCCTTCAGCCTGTGAGAAATAGGTGATTCGGCTCATCCATGTGCCAAAAGTCCATAGCGGCAACATGGGACTTTTACCTGTGATATTGGTATAGGCATCCAAGATCTGTTTGGGTTCGCCGAAAAAGACAAAGAAATCCATGGTCTCATCTCCCATAAAGAGGCGTTGTGCACCGATGTAACTGGCTCCGAAGTCACAGGTGACCGGTGCACTGGTGTGCATGAAGATGCCATACCCTCTGTTGCTGAAAAAGAAGGGAACGGGTTTATACATACCGTCGGTCTCGGGTCCCTGAGGGTCTGTCACATAGAGATGCACCTTCTGCCCCACCTTGTTGAGTGAGGTGAATGACTCTCCGCATCCATAGATACGCTCACCCGGTGAAAGCAGAAAAACGGGGTTGATGCTCCTAGAGTTGTCTGCTCCTCGCTTGATGAAAGAGAAGGGCAATAATTTCACCTGTGTTGAATCATTGTCGATGATGGCTCTGGTCTGTGTGAGTATTTTTCCTTTTTTGTCTTTCAGAATGATGCGCCAGGGATACTTTTGGATCTCCACGATGCCATGTTGGCTTCTGTAAGTGATGCTGTTGCCCTTGCTCTCCACCGTCCATCCGTTGGCGGCAGCCTTCAGATTGGCTGTGGTGTTCTTTTGCTTGAATCCGTCAGCAAACATCGGGTCATCGGCATCACTGTCAACCGGAGTAATAGGAGTGGTGAGCATCCGGATACGCACCGTACGGTCATCAACAAACTGCATGGAGAATCCTAAATTGGGATCATTATCATACTGCGTATCAGGGAAATCAAGCATCTGCATCCTCACAGGCCAGTACCCGTTGAGGTTGAACGCTTGTCTGGGCGAGAGCCGATACCGCTTCCAGTTCACTTTTCCTGTAGCGTTGTTGGCGTCAAAATCGACCAGACTGTCGGCCAAGAAATAGGTGTTCGACAGGTCATAGAAATCTGTAGACATGTCCTTGGCGTTGTTTTGTAGGTATTGCACACCAGCGTTGGTCTGTATCTGCGCATGAACAGAAAGGCTGACCCAAACAGCGACCATCAACAAGAGACTCTTTTTCATAGATATAAGATTTTTATTTACATTTCTATTTACTATATTACGTCCAATCATGAATGTCAAACAGCGGGACTTGTCAATGCAACCGTTTAGATTCACAATCTGGACAAATGCCTTTTACCATATAATTGACAGTGTGCACCACATATCCTTCAGGTACATCGAGTGGTGGTATGATCGTGTGGTCAAGACAGAAGATACGACCACAACACTCACAATGAAAATGGGGGTGCACGTCGTCATCCTCATGAGGGTCATCGCTCATACATAGTTCATATCTGATACCGCCTTCATCTTCTATCACATGCACCAGATGACTTTTTCTGAAGAGGGTGAGTGTCCTGAAAATATTTGACTTATCGATCGTCATTGACATCATTTCCAGTTCAGAGAGCGACAAAGGCCTTTGAGCTGCAGACAACAATTTAGCCACCATCAGCCGGTTGGCAGTGGGTCTGATGTCGTGTTGCTTGAGCAGTTCAATCCACCGATGTTTTTCCATTTCGTTATTTTTCTGCGAAATTAGTGCTTTTCAGGCAAAAAACCAACATTTCGTCTCTTGAAAATGAACAGAAAGGACTAAAATAGGACAAAAAAAGGAGATGAATTTGTCTATAAGCCATCATTTATGTAACTTTGCAGTCCCAAAATGACACATATCTCATTTGTAAATATTCATTATGAAGTTTTTTCTGACCTCTCTGATATCAGTTTTCCTGTTTTGTGGAACTGTTTCGTCAAAAGATAGTAACTCACAGCAAGCCCGACAGTTGTTTGACCAGACCTACGATATGGTTTTTGGCGACCAAGGTTGCACACTCCATTATGACGTCAACATTATCGGGATTTATAAAACCGCAGGTACCATTTGGTATAAAGGCAAGAAAAGCAAGTTTGTGGAATCCCGCCATTCGAGTTGGAACAACGGAATGTATGATTTTCGTGTTGACCATAAGAAAAAGACGGTCTCTCTTTTCAACGCCAACTCCACGAAAAAAGACAAATACGCCGGTAAGTTCACGTTCAATCGTGATGATTATAACTACAGCATGGAAGACAGCAACGAGGGGCTCGTCATCAATCTCGATGCCCGTCGGAGCGTGAAAGGAATCAAACATGCCAAAGCCATCATCGACAAAAAGACTCATGCCCCCAAAAGTCTTAAACTCAAAGTCTTATGGTTTTGGACAACCGTTAGAATCTCTCAGTTCAAGAGTGGGGGCATCAGCGACGACGAGTTCAAGTTTCCCGCCAGCCAATTCAAGACCTTTCAGTTCTACGACAAACGCGACGAGAACTGATGAAGGTGATTTGAAGAAAATTTATTTGTTCTTTTTATAATACTGCAAACCGGCTACGACGTTTTTCTTCACGCAGTCGGAAGAGAGTGTTGCGCCTGTCACGCCATCCACTTTTTCTTTCAGAGCCTTGTTCACTGTGAGACCATTCCATTTGTCAAGCATCTGCTTTTTCACTTTGAAGAAATATTTGGGCGTCTCGTCATTGGGCAAAGCTTCTATTTTCTCAATTTTATTATTAGAGATATAGATCTTCAAAGGTGTTGTGCCGATGTATCCCTTGACATTGGTACAGAGAGAAGTGGTGTTGATGACCACCTGTTTGCCATTTTTGGTCATGACACCATCGCCAGGCATGGCACTGGTAAGTAAACCAACAACCATGATGACTCCTGCTATTTTCCTGAAACTTTTCATCTTCATCTTTATAAAAAACTATTTTTCTTAATTGATTATTCATTGATTATTTCATGCCTTCCACCTTGTATCCGGCATTTTTTAAGAGATTCAACAGTCCCTGCTCTCCAACCAAATGGGCGGCACCGACAGCGAAGAAGGTAGGTGCTTGCTTCATAAGGTCTGGCATCTTGGTCATCCAGTTGCGGTTGCGGTCATAAATGAGCACATTCAATTCCTCTTCCGAACTGTCGCATTCGTCATTGAGTTTATCATCAGTGATCTTTTCTATGCGATCCAAATCCTGGGCATGATAGGCATCCACCAGGTCACAGGTGAGTTGCATCTGATAATCTTTATGTTTCACCATGCACACCAGCAGTTGTTTCTGCCGCTCCAGCGTCTGGCTTTTAAAGAGGGCGTGTATCTGATCGTCAACCGACTCCAAACCTTTCACAGCCTTTCCTTTCGAGGCGCCAAATGTCTGAACGTATGTGTCAATGCCGTCATTTACATTGAAATTAGGTGATTTTTTCAAATACATCAGCAATGACAGTTGCGTGACCAATGCCGAAGGGGTCATTTTTCCCAGACTCGATGCCACCATTGGATTGGTGAGTTTCACACCCATCATTTCCTCCACAAAACTGTCGAGTGCCTTCAGTTCATCAGCAGACAGCAGTTGCATCAGCGTCTGTCCCTCAGGCAGCATCATGGCTTGTTGCATCTTGGCCATATTTTCAGGGCTTGCGACCTCAGACATCACCAGCTCACCACATACTTGCCGTGAGGCATCCATCGCAGCATGAAAACCAGGGATGGTGTCAGTGAAGGAGGAGGAGGCTAAATGATAGGTGCCCAACAGATAGGATGGTTCTGTCAGTCCCTGACCCGAAATCCGGTAGAGCAATTGTGCCTGTGCAGAGAAGGTCAATGACAGCAGACAGAAAAACAACACGATGATTTTTTTCATTTTGTCAAGAATATTGATAAATCTTGTGCAAATTTACGATGTTCGCCCCAAATTGTCTGTAAAAAATCCGTTAAATAAATGAAACAGATAATTAAAGAATGATAATGAAAAAGGATACTTTGAACGATTTTTTTGGAGAAGTTATGAATTTTGTTTAATTTCGCAGCATCAACGACAATCACCACTTGGCATCATGACACCCGTCATCCTTCCAGAGGTTAGATAAGCCACATTTACCATATAATTTGTTGATAGATTATGAGATATAAAATCACTCTTTTAGCCGCATTATTCATCCACCTGTGTGCTACAGCCCAGACTCCACGGGAAGACATTCATGCCAATATCTACCGATCAGGCGCCAACTACTACGCCTATCCTGGTCCCATCCAACAGCAACTGACACCGGCACCAGCAGGCTACTCTCCTTATTATATAAGTCATTACGGCCGTCATGGTTCGCGTCACCTGATCGAGAATAGTGACTACGACCGCGCCTACCGGATTCTGATGCGCGCAGACTCCCTCAACAAGCTCACCTCCTTTGGCAAGGATGTCCTCCACCGTGTGAGCACCATCCGTGATGATGCCCGCCGCCGTCATGGTGAACTGACCCTTCTCGGTGCCCAACAGCATCAGGCCATCGGCAGCAGGATGTATGAGCGTTTCCCAGAAGTGTTCCGGGGAAAGACACCCATCGATGCGAAGAGCACGGTAGTCATCCGTTGTATCCTCTCCATGGAGAACGGACTTCAGGGGCTTCTCCGCCACAACCCCGACCTGGATATCCGTCATGATGCGAGTGAGCACGACATGTGGTACCTGAATTTCAACGATCGCGAGCTCAACAAACGTAAAATGCCTGATGATGTGAAAAAAGTGTATGATGACTTTTGCCAGCGGCATCAGCATCATGACCGCATCATGGGTCTTTTGTTTAATGATGACAACTACTGGAAGAACGAGGTGAACACACAGACCCTGGTCTATCATCTGTATAAGTTGGCTTCCAACCTCCAGAGCACCGAATTGCGCCATGAGATGACGCTCTACGATATCTTCAACGAGGATGAGCTCTATGACAACTGGCTTCAGACCAACGCTTGGTGGTACATCCACTATGGTCCGTGCCCACTCAATGGCGGTATTTCTCCCTATTCACAACGCAACCTGTTGCGGGTGATGATCGAGGAAGCCGACAGTTGCCTCAGTCTCCCCCACCCTGGCGCCACACTCCGGTATGGACATGAGGTATGTGTGATGCCTCTTGTCTGTCTGTTGGAGCTTGACGACTTTGGGCGGCCGATCAGCGATCTCGAACAACTCGATGACGAGGGATGGGCCTGTTACAAGATTTTTCCGATGGGATGCAACGTACAACTCATCTTCTACCGTCCCGACAGTGGCGAGGGCGATATCCTGATGAAGGTACTGCTCAATGAGAATGAGGCACGTCTGCCTTTGAAGGCTGTCAGCGGACCCTATTATAAGTGGAAAGATTTCCGTGACTACTTCCTCGTCAAACTCAACCGTTTCAGGCTGGATGCCAACGAGTAAAAGATATTAAGATAAATCGTATACTATTTTTATATAAAACCCAAACTATCATGAGAACATTCTATTTTTCATTCGTCATGTTTCTTTTCATTCTCACGGGATGCGGCAAGTCTGGCAGTGGAACGGAATCCGTCAGTGAATCCCCTTCGTCTGAAGGCGGAAGCGAAAACAGTTCTGTAGCTTCCGTACCAGCTGGTGACCGCCAAAGCGACACCTATATCATCTCTCGTGTACAGGCCATCTACGATGATGTGTTAGCAGAATACAACAAAGCCGATGAGGAGGAGACTGTCCCCCCAAATAGTCCTGACGAGAAATACTGTTCAAAGGAATGGAACGAGTGGCTCGTCAAGGTACAGGAATATGACCAAGCCAACAATCCCGACGATATCGGATTTTTTGATGCCGATTACTGGGTGATGGGGCAGGATTTCTCTGATCTGTCGGTGAGTGACATCCAAGTGATGAAACATGATGGTGATAAGGCCGTTGTGGAATTGAAACTCCATAACTCGGGCAACACCACACAAGTAAGCCTTGACCTCTCTTTTGAGCGTGGCGACTGGTTTATCGACAATTTCAAAGATCTTTCCTATGATCTCGACTGGAAAGACAGCATGAAGGATTACCTCAAACAATAAACATCATGAGACAGCTCCGTCTGCTGATGATCTTTTGGTTGGGATGCTGCTCTTTTACGGCAGTCCTGGCAGACGGTGTATTGTCTGCTACCTATCCGAAAGCGCTTCTTTCTGACATACTGGTCCAACCTGGCGAATATGTCCCCCTGCCTCGCTCATCTTCTTCTTTCTGGCGCGACTCTATCCCTGAAGTTGTCCGTCAGAGTTATGTCCGTTACGGAGAACGTTATCTCGGACAGCCATGGCCAGCTTTACCGGCCTCTCTTTTTGCGGAGTTCAAGACCGTCGGCAACCGAGTGCGCTACGAGGAGGTGAACTTCGCCAAGCGGCGTCATTTGGCAGCGTTGGCCATTGCGGAGGTGATGGAAGGAAAGGGACGTTTTCTCAGCGATATCACCGACGGATTACTCAGTTTCATGGAGGAGACATGGTGGGGCATCCCTGCCCATTACGGCCATGCCTTCCCGATACCCGAAAGCCAACCTGTCGACCTGTTCAATGCGGAGACGGCGGGATTGCTGGCCTGGACCACTTATCTGTTCTCTGACAGTCTTGATGCACGTTCTCCCCTCATCCGCCGACGGATGACGGCAGAGATGAACCGCCGTCTGCTCACGCCCGCACTCAACGGCAAGGATTGGTGGAAGACAGCGGGTATGAACTGGAATCCCTGGATCTGTAGCAATTGGTTAGCTTGTGTGTTGATTTTCGAGACCGATCGTGAGCGCCAACTGTCTGCCGTGAGTCAGATCGAGGGCTGTCTGGATGCCTTCATGGCGGCATACCCTGCTGATGGCGGCTGTGATGAGGGTCCCGGTTATTGGGATCGTGCCGCTGCGTCTCTTTATGAGTCGCTCAACCTCTTGAAATCAGCTACTGGCGGACGTATAGACATGAGCAAGGATCCCAAACTGCGGGCCATGGGCAGCTATGTCTACAAGACCTATATCGGCGGGGGCTATTGCACCAACTACGCGGATGCCCATGACAACAAAGCGCTTCAGCAGGTCAACATCGTCTATCCCTTCGGACGTTATCTCGACGACCCGTTGATGCGCGGGTTTGCCCGGTATCTCTGGCAAGGTGATGGAAAGGCGGCGGATGCCTACGACTTGAGCGGTAACTTCCCCACCCTCGGGCGCGAACTCTTTTTCCTCCGTCATTTTGGGGAGTTTGCCTCCGAAGAGGTCCGTGAACCGCTGCTCGATGAGGTGTGGCTTCCAGATTTGCAGATTATGACCACCCGAAACAAACATGGACTTTTCCTGGCCATGAAAGGAGGCCACAACGGTGAGAGCCATAACCACAACGATGTGGGCAGTATCATCGTCTATGCAGATGCTCGCCCTTTGCTCATCGACCCTGGTGTCGGGGAATATACGTCAAAGACGTTCAGTCATTCCCGTTACAGTATCTGGACAATGCAGTCGGGCTACCATAACCTGCCCCAGATCAATGGCGTCGACCAGCGCGACGGAAAGGAATATCGGGCGTCGGATATCGCATACTTGAAAGGACAGTTGACCCTTGATTTAGCGACAGCTTATCCACCGGAGGCCAAGGTGCTCCACTGGCGGCGCACGGCATCCCTGCGCCAGGGAAAACAGGTGGAAGTGACCGAGGACTATGCCTTGTCGGCTATCACCTCCCCCACCCGTCTGATGTTCCTCACTCCCGTACATCCTGTGCTACAGTCAGGCAAGGTGGTGTTGGGCAACCACGAGATTATCTATGATACTCGGCAGTTGACAGCCGCCGTGGAAGATATCTCGCCCCTGCTTGACCCTTTGCTGCAGAAAATATGGGGTAAGGAGATGTATCGCATCGTCCTTACCATCAACACCAACGACTTAAAAGGGAAGATACACTACCGCATCCGGTAGCTTACCATGACCTGTCATGTGAGATCCATTTTTTCAACCGTCGTTTGTCAATCGTATAATGTGAGATTCCATCGGCAAACGAACCCACCTGATAGGGTTGGAAACTGAAGACTACCTGATCGCCCATGATGGCAGCTTGTGGCAGCTCACCCTCCAGACGTGCCCCGTTCAGCTGCATCTCTTCGGTCAGCACCCGCTCCACCTCAGCCAGTGAACCGTCACGGAACAAGCCACGGTTGTTGACGACTTCCAGCCTTTTCATATCAAAGGTGACATAGCGCTCAATGGGAAAATCATGGGCGCCATACGCATAGAAATTGGTTGAAATAAAAAAGGTGATATAGCGTTCGCTCACATACCTGGGGGTGATGAAGATGCGTAAGTAACTGAGCGGGAAGGTGAAATCCTGGTTTTTAAGGTAGTAGACCTGCCGCATATACATATCCCTGAAATGGTCAACGATGGCCTGTCCATCGTTGATGTCTTCGATTTCAAACGCCTCTGGATGGGCCTTTCTGATCATCTCTGTGGGCAACATCGACTTGTCGAGGTTTTTCTCCAAATACATCTCGTCATAATAGAGCATGTCCATATTGGTGAACGTATCGACATAGTTGATGATCCAGAAACGGAGGAAATCCCATTTTGCCCCTTCTGCCGACGGAAAGTCCACCACGATCTTAAATCCGAAGTTATTGGTGTCGCAGGCCTTGAAGTTGCATGGCGACACCGACTCACAGCGAGTGAAAAGGGCCGGGAATTTGTTGACGACAAGTGAACTGTCGTTTTTCATGCTGGCCAGTGGCCTTCTCACCTCCTCCACACCGAGTCTGCCGCAGATATCCCCGTTTTGGTAGAGGGTGTCGGCAGGTATGGCGGGTCCGATGGTCGCCACCTCTCTTCGTTCCGACAGTAATGAGAGGAAATGCACGGTCTCATAGTTCTCATACAACAGATAATACTCGATTCCTCCGACATTCATCAGCGAGTCTGTCGTGGCGTTCCTCACATCTTCGATGAAACCGGCATATTGTTGGGCAAAGACGATCTGTGGAATGAAGACCAAGAAGGTCATCACTCCTTTCATCCATTTTCTCATCAGATGGTCGTTCTGTAGTCGGTCTATTTTGATCCGCATGATGGAAAGCAATTGATGGCATCCGCCACTTGAAGCGCCTCTTCCGGTTCCAGTTCCGGTCCTATCGGCAGACTAAGTTCTGTGGCATGTATTCGTTCGGTGATCTTGAGCGACAGATGATGATAGTCTGCCATACACCGCTGATGATGGGGCGGGATGGGATAATGCACCTGCGTCTCGATGCCCTGTTGCAGCAAGAACGCCTTGAGGCTGTCACGCTCCTGACAAAAGACAGGAAAAATATGCCACACATCCTGTCCTTCTGGCATCGTCACCGGTATGCTGACGTCCGGATGGTGGATCCTCTGCCTGTAAATCGCAGCGATGCACGCTCTTCGGGCATTGTCCTCTTCGAGATGTCGCAGTTTAACCCTGAGTACGGCCGCCTGTATCTCGTCCATCCGCGAATTGCGTCCCTGATAATCGAAAACATATTTCTTTGACGATCCATAATTACGCAGATGTCTGACCACCTCTGCCAACTGGTCGTCGTTGGTGGTGATAGCACCGGCATCTCCCAGTGCCCCGAGGTTTTTTGTGGGATAGAAACTGTGTCCTGCAGCAGCCCCTAATGCCCCCGTCATGACCTTTCCGAAACGGCAGCCATGCGCCTGGGCATTGTCTTCCACAAGGATAAGCTGGTATTTGTCACACAACTGTGCGATACGTTCGGTATAGGCACACCGTCCATAGAGATGCACCACCATCACCGATCTGGTGCGTGGTGTGATCAGTTGTTCGATCAGTCGGTCATCAATCTGCAAGGTATCCTCCCGCGGCTCCACGAGTATAGGTTTCAGTCCATTCTCCATGATGGCCAGGATGGAGGCGATATAGGTATTGGCCGGCACGATGACCTCATCACCTGGGCACAAGTTGCCCATCTCTATGTAAGCACGGTAAATGAGTGTCAGCGCATCCAGCCCGTTACCGACGGCTACGGCATGACGGCAACCGATAAAGCGGGCATATTCTTGTTCAAACAGTCTGGTTTCATCTCCTAAAAGAAACCACCCCGAATCAAGCACGCGGTTCACTGCCTGCCTGATTTCATTTTGGTATCTTTTGTGGCGTTTGAGCAGACTTGCATATTCTATCATGGTGCAAAAGTACATAAAAAAACAAACTAAGATGCAAGTTGCCATAAAAAATGAATGATTTCATTTTGTTCTGCACTTGATTTTGATTACCTTTGTGCCCAAATATGCGATGAGCATCAGTAAAGATGACGGATTCGCTCAAAATAAGAATCAATGAAAAAGACGTTTTTATGCTTGATAGCCCTCATGATGATGGGTGGCAGTGTGAATGCTCAGGAATGGTGGCTCGGCAAGGAAGAGTGGCGTGATGCCAATCGTTGGCATGATCCTTTCGACATCTATGCCGGTCCTGTAGTGGGTATGACAGGTTCCAATATGAGTGTTTACGATAGCAAGTATTATTTCGGCCCCTATGTCGGCGGTATACTTCAATGCTATTTTTCCAACCACTTCGGAATGAGTTTCGAGATGGGATATACCCGTCAGGGTGCCCGTGATGCCTGGCAGTCTTTTGATCCCACTTCAGCAGGCGGTCCTTACGAATACCGGTTAGACTATCTGGAGACGCTCTATAAGTTGCGCTATTATCCGATCAAGAATTTTGACGTGTTTGCCGGATTGCAGTTTGGTATTCACCTGTTTGCCAACAGCACCTTGGATGGTCACAAGACCGATATCAAGTCACATATCAAGAAGCGTGCGGCACACATCATCTTGGGTGGTGGATATGAGATGGAGAACCTCTATTTTGAAGGTTTTTACGGTATCCCCTTGTCAAGGTTAGCTTCCAGTGATTTAGGAAAGGCAGCATTGAGAGATTCCAAGATGAGCGTGTTTGTCGTCACCGTGGGCTACCGCTTTAAGTTGTTCTGATCTTTTTTCTCCATGACCATATTGACGGGGCGTTATCTTCGGATGGCGCCCCTCGTTTTTACTCTGATTTTTGTTTTGTTAAGTCAATCTGTACTAAAAAATGACAAAAACCTTTCGGGATAGAGGATGAATCTGTATTTTTGCCGTGGTCATTTTGACAAGATCATGTCTGGCACGGCTGATCACAGGGTTGCCCCTCACCTACATGGCATGGTTTTTGTAAGAAATTAGAAAAAACATTTAAAAAGAAAATATGAAAATCATCAAACTCTCTTTTGCTGCCATCGCAGCAGTCCTTCTTTTTACAGCTTGTGGTAAGAAATCAGCCGATGAGCTATTCGAGGAACAGAAGAATGGCGTGGTGCTCGTCCTCAATAAGTTTTATTACGAGGTGGTGATGCCTGGAGGTCAGAAATTGTTCTTCGCCGGCATCGACCAGAATGGAAACATGCAGGGATTCACGACCAGTGAGGCAGAGGCCAAGAAAAACGCCCAGATGCTCAACGGAACGGGCTTCTTTGTCAGCGACGACGGGAAGTTCATCACCAACCGACATGTAGCAGTAACCGAACTTAATACTCAACAGCTCAGAGCCAACCTGGCAAGCATCGTCAGGGCATCGCTCATGCAGTGTGCCATGGCCGCCAGACAGATCAAATCGAAATATGCCATGCTAGAGGCACAGAAACAGCAGTTCATGGAGTATGACTTCTTCGGCAACATCATTGATGGTGACGAGACCCAACTGCGACAGATTGTCGCAGAACAGCGTCGTCTGCAGGAGATGTATGAAGAGGTAGAGAATTCCGCAAGGTATTTGCAGTCGGCCAACATGGGCAACATCAAGGTCAACACTGTGTGCAACATCGGAATCTCCTACGACGGACAGAAAGTGAGCAGTCCTTCCGACTTCCTCGTGAAGAATCCCTGCCGCATCATCAAGGTATCCGATAAGGAGGATGCCGACCTGGCGATGTTGCAACTGGAGAGCAAGAAGACTCCTGATGGCGCGCATGTATTTAAATTCGCCGGTGACGGCAACAAAAAATATTTCAACGGGAGGAGTTCTGAGGCCAAGGTAAAGATTGACCAACAACTATATATGATTGGTTACAACGCAGGTTTGATGTTGGCAAACACACAGAAAGGCATCAGTGTACAGATGACGAGTGGTCGGGTGACCCAGACGCCTGATGGCGACCGTGTGACCTACAGTATCCCCACCGTCCAGGGTTCCAGTGGCAGTCCCGTGATCGATGAGGACGGACATGTCGTTGCCGTGAATTTCGCCAAGTTAGCAGGAAGCGACAATTTCAATTTCGGTATTCCACTCGAGAAAATCCGTGATTTCCTCAAAGAATAGTTTTTTAATTGCGCATCGCCCCGACGATTTCGATGTCGGGGCGATGCACATCTATCCACAATATAATGGATTAAATGATCCGCGATGCTATGGACTTAATAGAGATCGATGTTGTAGTCGAAATGTGAGTCGATGTCCTTGAGCATCGGATGATGGCGGTCTTTGTCGGAGAGGATGATGTCCTCTGGAGGCAGCTGCCAGTCGATGGCGAGATCGGGATCATCCCATGCGATGGCACCCTCACTCTCCGGATGATAAAACTCGTCACATTTATAATGAAAAACCGCCTCCTCGGAGAGCACGCTGAAACCATGAGCAAAACCTCGAGGGATAAACAGCGCCAGTTTGTTTTCACCAGAGAGCACCACCGACACGCTCTTGCCGTAGGTAGGCGAACCTTTGCGGATGTCGACTGCCACGTCGAGCACCTTTCCGCTGAGCACGCTGACAAGCTTGCTCTGGGTGAAAGGCCATTTCTGATAATGCAGTCCTCGAAGCACACCATAGACGGAGCGGCTCTGATTATCCTGCACAAACTGTATTGGTCTCACTTCCCTATCAAATTCTCTTTTAGAATAGGATTCGAAAAAATACCCTCTAGCATCCTCAAAGATTCTGGGTTTCAGAATCACGACACCTTCTATAGCTGTGTTGATGATTTCCATAACTTGTCCTTTTTATATCGAGGTGCAAAGTTACACATTTTTGTTCACAACACAAAATCCGACAGCGACATTTTCCCGCTTAGTCATCCCACAGATTGGAGGATTGGAAGGACTTGTCGTCTTCTTCTCCCTCCTCCCAAAGGTTATTATTGGCGTTAATGACAGTACCCTCCTCTGCTGGTGGCACACTTTTGAAGTCAATGACTGCCTGTTGCATCACCGTTTCATGGGTGTTGATCAGACAAATTTCTGTATTCGGAACACAATATTTTTTCATGATGATGATGATGTGTTTAGGTTATTTGACTACGACTGTTTTTCCTCCTACGATATAGACACCCGGTTGGAGACCTTTCGTTGTGGTGGCATTTCGCCTAACAAGTTGTCCTGTCGTGGTGTAGATATGGTTTGCAGTCTCTTGCGGTTCAACGATAGTGGTCACACCCGTCTGGTCATCAAATGCTACGGCGATGGTGTTGCCCAGGCTGCCTTGCAATGAGTGGAAGTATGCCCTGTATCCCTTGAACTTCATTTTGGCACCGTCCTTGCTCACCGTGCGCAGTCCGTCGGCAGTGTAGAAGTAGTCAGACGTATAGAATGCCTTGTCACCTTCGTCGGTATAGGTGCCGATGAACTGGAACTTGCTGGTCTGAGCGATGAGGCTCTCCGCCGGCTGGCTGTTGATGTGGTTGAAGAGGAAGGGAGATGTGGTGCTCACGCCTCTGATGAGGAAGGGCACATTGGCCGTGACACAATTGTCGATATTGAAATAGACGGTTGTCTCATCACCGGAGTCGGGATCAAGATTGGCCACCTCCACATTGTCGCCGAACATGGCTTTAAGCTGTCCTGTGTCGAGAGTGAAGGGCAGCACCATTGTTGCCCATGTCGAGCTGGCATTGAGCCCGGTCCTCCAGAGGTGGGCGAAACCGTCCGTGATGCTCTCTGGCTGAATGACCGCTAACTCATCATTGATGATCACCTCCTGGTATTGGAATGGAGTCACAGAGATGTTGTCGAATTTCAAGACAGCCCCACGTCTTCCTGCCAGCAGATAGATGCCAGTCGGCTTGATGCTGGTCTCTTCAGGGAGTTCATAAGTGCTTGAAGCTATCTTCTCATTGTTGGCATTGGTGATGGTCCATTTCACGGTGCGCATCTCGGGGTCGACGACCAGACGGTAATGGCACCATTCTCCTGATGGGATATTCACCGTATTGTCTTCATCAACCTTTCCGTTGACGAGATAAGTATCGGTTGTACCACTTTCCGAAAGGTCGAAAAGGAAGTGCTTACCATTATTGAGATCCTTGAAATTATTGTTATATAAACCACTACTATTTTTAATGATCCCTCCTGTCATCACAGCCAATTCCGAAGATTGATTATTTCCATGTTTGATGTTGCAGTCAAAATCGATCTGGAAGGTTTGGGTCATCTCTTCATTGATGGTGAAAGTGTTGTAAGCACAACGACTGTTGGCTTCACTTCCAGTGAAGTCGAATAATACAAATTTATTTCCATTTTCGTTCCCTAGCAACAAATTGTCTCCCGCATTCGGGCTTGTCCATGTAGACTTGATACCATTGTTATCCGTCACACTCTGATAATCCTCTGAATAATATGGAGCAGGAATGTAACTGATGTATGGATGCTCCACGGTGAAAGTTTTTGTGCCATTGACATATCCTTCGATATTGGAGGTGACCTCCAGTGTGCCCGGCTCTTTGAAGGTGTATTCTGTGAGCCTTACAGGTGTGACACTGATATTGTCGATATAGGCATAGGAATCATATCTGCCGACAGAGACGAAGAGACCTTTCACATCGAGGTTGGAGTTCCAATTGACGGTATATGATCCAGTGTAGGTCTCCCAGGAGTCACGGATCTTCACC